>JBDOMX010000496.1:0-7908 GCA_039831615.1 Planctomycetaceae bacterium | reverse complement strand
CCGGCGCCCATAGGATCGCTCGAGTAATAACTGTCCTGTTTTGCCTGCTGATCATCACGGCGGAGCGTGATGGCTACATTAAATTCGCGACAGTTGTTGCTCGAACGGTCCTTACTACCTCGTAACAGAAGATTGGCCTCTGATCGGAATGGGAACTCTGACCGCAATTGTGCCGGAAAATAACAATGACTCCACAACATGACGTTTCTGTGGCAACTGCTGATCGCCGCGCTTTCCTGGGAAACGCGGGACTCAGTATCGGGTCTATTGGCCTGGCTTCGCTGCTTGCTGAAGAATCCGGGGAGGCAGCTGTCAGCGTTGCACAGCCCCATTTTACGCCCCGCGCCAAAGCCGTGATCTATCTGTTTATGGCCGGTGGTCCCAGCCAGCTGGAACTGTTCGAAGACAAGCCGAAACTGACGGAATTGTCGGGGCAGACTCCCCCGGAGAGTTTCACGAAGGATCGACGGTTTGCGTTTCTGAAGGGCACCGAAAAACTCCTTGGATCTTGCCGGAAATTTGGTCGTTACGGTCAGAGTGACGTCGTGCTCAGCGATCTGCTGCCCTGGCAAAGGCAGATTGCGGATGAAGTGTGCTGGTTGAAAGGCATGACGACCGACGTGTTCAATCACGGTCCTGCCAAGATCTTCCTGCAAACCGGTTCGCCCCAACCCGGACGTCCGTCAATGGGGTCATGGGTGACCTATGGAATCGGCAGTGAATCTAAGAACCTGCCTGGCTTTGTCGTGCTGCCATCTGGTCCGCGAGGGCCGCGCGGGGGATCGGCCCTGTGGTCAAGCGGATTTCTGCCGACCAGTCATCAGGGTGTGCCGTTCCGGGGCAAGGGTGACCCGATCTTGAATCTGAAAAGCCCGCCAGGTTTCGACCAACACGCCCAGCGGGAGTTCACCGATGCCGTACGGGATCTGAATGGGGCTCGCTATGAAAGCGTCGGCGACCCCGAGATTCAGACGAGAATCTCAGCCTACGAAATGGCGTATCGGATGCAGATGAGTGCGCCCGAGCTGATGGACATTCAAAGTGAACCCCGGCACGTGCTCGACATGTATGGAGCAGAACCCGGAAAGGCATCGTTTGCCAACAATGCCCTGTTCGCTCGCCGACTGGTGCAGCGTGGTGTTCGGTTTGTCCAGTTGTACCACACCAACTGGGACCAGCATGGCGGTGCAGAATCGCTTGACGGTGAGCTTCCGATTCGCTGCAAAGAAGTTGACCAGGCGTCGGCGGCACTGGTCCTGGATTTGAAGCAACAGGGGATGCTGGATGACGTGCTGGTCATCTGGGGCGGTGAATTCGGCAGGACACCGATGGGTGAAGACCGCACGCCCACGGGCCGCGATCACCATATCGACGCTTTTACATTGTGGCTGGCCGGAGGTGGTGTTAAGTCCGGATTCTCGCTCGGGAAGACGGATGAACTTGGATTCGGAGTCACCGAAGGTCAGGTGCACGTGCACGATCTGCAGGCCACCATTCTGCACCTGCTGGGAATTGATCACACGAAATTGATCTATCGGTCACAGGGTCGTGACTTTCGACTGACCGATGTCCACGGCCGAGTCGTCGAAGAGATTATTGCATAAGAGGCTTGCAACGATTGCTGTCGATTGTGGACGCTCTGCGGGGCCGACTTCTCGCAGGAATTGGTCACTGCTCGTCGGCGTCATCGACAACGATGTTCGAAGAAAAGATCGTGCCTCTTGAATCGCCGAACGTTGTGATTGTCTTTGGCATCAGGCCGGTAAACGTATTTCCTGTCACGGTGACGTTCTGAGTGGACTCCAGTACCAGTCCGCCGGCGTCGCGATCGCCCTCCCTCCGCCTGAATTTACCGTCGCCGAGATAACTGTTGCAGAAGGCGTTTCCGGTCACGGCAATGCGACCGCTGTTCGGTCCAATCCGCAACGCGAAATTCTTCATGATTGTGAACGTGTTGGCGCTAATCGCACAACCGTGAGCATCGCGGAGATCAACGCCGGCTCCGTTGTGTGCGATCACATTCGCTCCGATGGTGATTCCGTAGCAGTCCCGATCGAGTGTGACAGCCGTGCCCGCACATTCCTCAATCATGTTTCCCGAAAGCACAGAACCGTAGGTGTTTTCGATCAGAACACCGCGGCCCAGGTGATCATCCAGGCAGTTGCCGGTCATGCACAGGTTGTAACCGTCGGAGCAGTGCAGAGCGTCGTTGTTTTCTTCGAACTGATTCGAGGAGACGACGATGTCGTGGCAGCCGATGAGATTCAGACCGACTCCCTTGTTGTAAGTGACCAGACAATCACTGACGCGCGGGTCTTCGTAGCACCGATCCAGTCTGAGTCCGTCACCGCCGTTGTACGACACCGACAGCCCGTGAAGAAAAATCTCCTCGATCTGAACAGCCTCGATACCGTGTCCGCTCCTGTCGTTGCCCGTGATCCGGAAGCTGGCGAGGCTAACCCGCCACAGTCGCTCTTCCCTTTTGACATGCTGGCCGTCCGGATGCTGCACAATGATTGCCGACCGTCCGTCTTCGTTGAGATTGATGATGTTCGTGGCCGCCCCGGCCCCCTCGATGCGAACATCCCCCCGTTGCAGAACCAGAGGCTCAGTGATCTCGAATCTTCCCGCGGGAAGCCTGACAAGACCACCGTCTTCGGGGACAGCGTCGAACGCTGCCTGGATGGACTTAAACTCAGCCGCTTCGATCACGCGGCGTGCGCCCGGCAGACCATCAGCAGCAGCAGTAGCAGCAGTAGTTGTGGCAAATGTCAGGAACAGCAGAACAATGCGAACAGGCATGTTTTTACCCTGAAGGGCTGGGGAGAAGAAGAGAGGTCTGCGCAGATGTTTTCGTTGTCGTTGAGGATCTCTACGTGTTTGTTGGAGAATGCGGGCATGCTCCAGCCGATCTCTCGTCCGTGGACGGTGTTACGCAGGTCGATGAATGATATTCAGGGAATTTGTGGATGATGCCGGATTCGCGCCAGACGTGATCGCGTAGTGGTCCCATCCATTGAGGCCAGCTGTCAGTGTGAGCTGCCGTCAGCGCTGCAATCATCAGACAAATCAAGCGGAGTTTCAACATGATTGACTGAAACGATTAATGAGTTGCCAGGGGTCGTTGACAAATTCTTCGGGAACGCGACAACGTTCAAAGCGGGGCTCAATTCAGTGAGACGGTCACTAAAATGGCGGTGTTGAATGCTGACCAGGTGGCAATCCGAGATATGAATCGTCGATCGACCGCAGCCGGGAATCTTCAGGATTAGTTGCATCCTGCCGGCTCGTCGGCGTGTCATTGATGACTCAGGACCAGATCATGCGCCGAACGGTCGGAACACGGGAAAGAGATTGAGCACACCTTCATCCACGACGGTAGTGAAGCCAAACACGCATTTCGCCACTACTCTTTGGCCGGATGCCTCGCTCGTGGGTGTGGCCCTGATCTGGGGGATCAACATTCCGGTCATGAAGACCGGTCTTGATCAGTGTGATCCTTTTGTGTTCAACGCGATCCGCCTGCTCATTTCTGCAATCGTTTTGGCAGCTTTTGCACTGCGGGAGCGTCGTCGCGGGATATTACCTCGACACGGCATTCGGCGGCGACATGTTCTGATCTTCGGGATCCTGATCGGTGGCTTGTACCAGGTACTTTTTCTGCTGGGAATTGACAGAACGACAGCTGGCAATGCGGGACTGATCATGGCGACTGTGCCCGCCTGGACCGCAGTGCTGGCCAGAATCTTCATCGGCGAAAAACTGCTTAGACTTGCCTGGGGCGGACTGTTACTGGCCCTGGTTGGCACCGTGATCGTTGCTCTGCAAAAGAACGACCTCAGCAGCGGGCGCGACCATTCGATCGGAAACTGCATCATTCTCGGTTCGGCATTTGCCTGGGCGGCCGGAACGGTCTACAGCCGGCCTTTGCTGAAGAAGATTTCGCCCATGCAGCTGTCAGCTTCTGCGGCGCTGATCGCGCTGCCGGTACATCTGCTGATGGCCGTAGTGGCTTACGAGAAAAATGTCCTTAATCTTCATTCCATCAACCTGTGGCTGATCATTTTCTACGCAGGTGTGCTGTCATCCGGTCTGGCCCTGCCAATGTGGAACTTCGGTGTCCAACACGCGGGTGCAGCTCATGCAGCAGTGATTCAGAACCTGGTCCCACTGATCGCCATTGCTGCCGCATGGTTGAGTCGTGGTGAAGCGGCGACGACGACTCAATTATTCGGCGGAGCCCTGATTCTGGGTGGTCTGATCATCATGCGGATGGCTCGGCAAAGGAAAGTGATCGCGCATCCGCACTAATCAGTTGCAGCGGAGTCAGGGGCTGGCGACCCCGGCATTTCGTCCGCAAACCTGAAATGCCCTGTCAGACAACAACCGATCATTGGCAATGTGCGGTGGTGCCCGATGAAGGGCGAGAGTCTTTTTCAGTCGCATCATCCATCGACTGGAATACGGTTGAACGCAAAAAAGGCTCTCTTGCAGCGGCATTCTTTGCGGCGTATGTGGGCATGTCACCGGGATGAATCGACCTGGACTTTGCCATTCAATTGAATCAGAATGTGGACGGCGATGGCAGCATGTACTCTGACAGGAGTGACTTGATGATCACGGTTCATGGTCGCTCGAAACAACTGTGCGACGGCATGGCCCGCCGTGAATTAATGCGAGTCGGCGGACTCTCCCTGTTTGGCGGATTGACGCTGCCTCGACTTCTGCGCGCTGCGGAGGGGCCACTGCAAGGTCCTGCGAAGTCCGTGATCATGTTCAACCTGTTGGGCGGTCCCGCCCACATGGATATGTTTGATCTTAAGCCGGACGCTCCCGCAGAGATTCGCGGCGAGTTCCAGCCGATCGCAACGTCACTGCCCGGCCTGCAGATCTGCGAACATTTGCCGAAGTTGTCTCAGTGGATGCATCGGGCCACGGTCGTCCGTACCTTCAGCCATTCGTTCAATTCCCACGACCCGTTGCCCTTCATGACAGGATTCACTGACAACCAGCCGTTAGCACAGGCGACGTTGTCGGACCCACCCGATATTGGCGCCATCTGTCAGTATCTAAAACTTGGCTCCGCTGATCTGCCCGGTTCCGTTTGTATGCCATGTTTTCCCGGATCAGGTCAGAAGGGATGGCGTCGAAGGGGTCCGTACGGAGGATTTCTCGGCAAGCAATATGATCCGCTCTTCACTCGGTGTGATCCGGTCTTCGCACGCGAGCCAAAAACAAATCATTATGACCCCGTCATGCCGCTGGGTGAGCCGATTCCTCCGGCATCCGATCCAGCGACTAACATCACTGTCGATCGCCTTGACCAACGTCGTTCACTCCTCACGCAGCTCGATAATCAGTTTGCTCAGACGTATCGTTCTGATGCACTTGACACTATGGATCACACCGTGCAACAGGCGTTTTCCATCCTGTCATCCGGCCGCGCTCGGAATGCGTTCAATCTGGACCTGGAAACTGCCCAAACTCGTGATCTCTATGGCCGCAACCTGGTTGGGTCGAGCATTTTGACCGCGCGGAGGCTGGTCGAGGCGGGTGTCCCATTTATCAGCGTGCATCAGGAGATCTTCGACCACTACGGCCACGCATACGACATGCACGCAAACAATTTTGGAATGCTGCGAGACTTCAATCTGCCGTTGCTCGATCAAGTGGTCCCGGCACTGCTCAAAGATCTGGAGGATCGGGGATTGCTGGACACGACACTGGTTGTCGTTATGGGTGAGATGGGTCGCAGCCCCAGAATCAACGGCAACGGGGGCCGAGACCACTGGCCTCAGTGTGGGTTCAGCCTGCTTGTCGGCGGCGGCGTCAGGCAGGGGTATATTCACGGTACGACGGACAGGATTGCCGCTTACCCCACGAGTGACCCGGTGTCGCCATCCGCGTTCGTGGCCACGATCTACTCATTGCTGGGGATTGATCCTCACATGACCATACCGGACCGGCTTGGTCGGCCAATTCCAATTGCCCACGGGGGCGACCCGGTGAGAGGCATCATCGCCTGACGGCTGTGCCGGAGTCGTGGTCAAGCACACCATCGATGGGCGATGGACGCACTGGTGGTGGCGTATTCCTTACCTGCATCTGCAGAAACTGTATTGTGGTAGACGGACAGGGTACAAACAGTATGAGCACTGCTATCTTCGAAACACGACGTGATATGGCGGCTGTGTTTCGCTGGTGCAGCCGTCTGGGGTTGAGTGAGGGAATCTGCAATCACATTTCGTTCGCGATCGATGAATCTCGTTTTCTGGTCAACCCGCAGGGGCTGCATTGGTCGGAACTGCGAGCCAGTAACCTGCTAATTGTCGATCACGATGGAAACGTGGTCGAGGGCCAGGGAGTTGTTGAACCGACGGCTCTGTTTATTCACGCAAGGATTCATCTCGGCCTCCCGCATGCGCGCTGTGTCATGCATACTCATATGCCATACGCCACCGCCATCACTTCGATCGACGGAGGTCGTGTTGTGATGGCGAATCAGAATGCCCTGCGGTTTTTTGATGACATCGCTTACAGCGAGGAATACGACGGACTGGCGCTGGACGCGTCCGAAGGAGATCGTATCTGCAGGGAATTGGGTGAAAAACGTGTTCTCTTTCTGGCCAATCATGGCGTGCTCGTTGTCGGGCGGTCGCTTGCCGCTGCCTTTGATGATCTCTATTATCTGGAACGAGCTTGTCAGGTGCAGATCATCGCCCAGTCGACGGGGATGCGTTTGAAGATCGTCGATGATCGGACGGCCGACAAGACCCGCCGGCAGTTTCGACAGAGCCAGCTTTTTGCAGACGACCATCTTCGCGCCATTCGACGAATACTCGATTGCGAATGTCCCGAGTACGCGTCCTGACAGTTTCTGCATTCGGAAGGTACCCCGTGAAATTACTCAAGGACGATGACGTCTCGATTGCCGCGTTGGATGGCAAGACCGTTGCAGTCTTGGGTTACGGTAATCAAGGTCGTGCGCAAGCTCTGAATCTCCGCGAAAGTGGGGTTCAGGTCGTCGTGGGAAACCGCGATGATGAGTATCGAGAGCTAGCTGTCAGTGAGGATTTTGACCCCGTCGGAATTCCTGAAGCTGCCGCCGCCGGAGACGTTCTGCTGGTCCTCACCACCGATGAGTCGATGCCGCTGATTTGGGATGAACAGATTGTTCCAGGAATCGAAGCGGGAAACGTTCTTTGCTGGGGAAGCGGCTACAACGTCGGCTTCGAGATCATCAAACCGCCCGCTGACACCGACTGGATCATGATTGCGCCCATGATGCCGGGCAACGTTGTCCGTACACGATATGAACAGGGTCAGGGAGTCATCAGTCAATATGCCGTTGAGCGCGATTCGACCGGGGACGCTCGCGACATTACGTTGGCCCTTTGCAAAGGGATGGGACTCACCCGCGCCGGCATTTATGAAACGTCGTTCCGAGGTGAGGCGGAACTCAATTTATACACTGAACAGGTCGTCTGGTCCGGACTCGCCGCCTGGCTGCAGTATTGTTTCGAGTTAGCTGTTGAGAACGGATTTCCGCCTGAAAACGTCATCATGGCACTTTACGCTTCCACCGAAAGCTCCGAGATCATGCGTTTGATGGCGGAATTCGGATTCTACAAGCAGATGACATATCATTCGACGACAAGCCAGTATGGAACTCTCACGCGTGCAGAGAATCTGATCAGCAGGGAAATGCGCGAGCAGGCCCGCCACAATCTCGTCAACGACATCAAAGGCGGCGCGTTCGTCAAGGAATGGACGCAGGATAATGCCGCGGCATCGAAGCGTCTCGAGCAGTGCTGGAAGCAGGCACTCGAGCATCCCATGAGTCTTGCTGAAGATCGCGTGATCGGAATGATCCAGGGCGATGACTGTGACGATGTCGGTGCCTGAGGT
>JBDOMX010000655.1:0-1891 GCA_039831615.1 Planctomycetaceae bacterium | reverse complement strand
GGTCGGCAGCAGTCTCAGCAGCCGGCGAACACGTTCTGCGGTCTCTGCTTTCTGAAAGATTTCATCGGCGGTTTGGTTGTCTCCCGACCGATCGAAATCTCCCAGGCGGGAATGTCGCTTCTTCTGCACGATTCTCAGCGCTTCGTTGCGCACCGTACGAATCAGATACGGCCACGGCAGATCAGCCCGAGCCAGTAATTTCGGGCGGGCGGCAATCCGTGAGAAGGCGGATTGCAAAGCATCTTCAGCATCTCGGGTTGGGTTCCCGTCACGGTCATTGCAAGCCGTACCAGCCGCTGAGCGGACAGATCAAACATCGTCTCCAGCGCAGCACAAGGATCCTTCGTCAGTTGCCTGACGGATCGTTGAAAGGCGCGCTGAAACTCGCTGGGTGAATCTATGGACACGACAATCCCAATGAGATCTGGAGTGAATCGAGTTGTCTGTCAATTCCGAAAAAACGAGCGAAACCAGGAAACGACCTGTGAGCATTGTCTTTGACGACAGTGTACTCGGGTGAGCAATGCCTGTCATGACAATGCGTGGAAACGGCCAAACCGGTTGTTTTTCAGTCGGAAACCGGTCGGCGATCTGAGATTCCACGGAATTCGTCGCTGAGGCGTGTCGTCGCCAGCTACCACTGCCGTGGCGGTCGAGACCGGTCAGCAATCGTAGTACATCGAGAACTCGAATGGATGTGGCCGCTGTCGAATGGCCTCGACTTCGTCCACCTGCTTGTGATGAATCCACGTCTCCAGGACGTCCGGAGTGAACACATCTCCCTGGAGGAGGTAGTCCTGGTCCTGTTTCAGTGCGAGCAGTGATTCACTGAGCGAACCGGGAATCTGTGGTAAATCGTGCTGTTCCTGAGGTTCCAGATCATACAAATCCTTGTCCAGCGGACGACCAGGCTCAATCCGGTTTTGAATGCCGTCGAGCATGGCCATCAGCACGGCCGTCCCCGCGAGATAAGGATTGCAGGCCGAATCCGGACACCGGAACTCGAGAGACCGCCGGTCATCGTCGCCACAGTTCACCGGAATTCGAACCGCAGCAGACCGATTGCGATAGCTGTAGGAGATATTCACCGGAGCATCGAAGCCTGGCACCAGTCGTTTATAGCTGTTTGTGGTCGGACAGCAGAATGCCAGCAGCGATGCGGTGTGTCGCAGGATCCCGCCCAGAGCAAACATCGCCGTCTGACTTAAACCACCATAACCACTGCCGGCGAACAAGGGCGTACTGTCGTTCCACAACGCCATCCGTAAGTGCAGGCCGGATCCATTGTCATTCCACAACGGCTTGGGCATAAACGTTGCCGACTTCTCATGACTCGCCGCCACGTTGCGGACCAGATACTTCAGCCGCATCAGATGATCTGCCGTGCGGACCAGAGAATCAAAATTCAAATCGACCTGACATTGTCCGGCTGTCGCGATCTCGCGATGGTGGGCTTCGGTGGGGACTCCGCCGTCCTGCAGGGCCAGCATGATCTCCGTTCGGAGAGGCGCCAGAGAATCTGCCGGAGGCATGGGCAGATATCCCTCCCGATATCGAACCTGATAGCCACCGGCCCCCACTCGACCTCGATTCCACTGACCTTCATGGCTCTCGATGTGATAGAACGCTTCGTGAGATGACTGATCAAACCGCACGTCGTCAAACACAAAAAACTCCACCTCCGGCCCGATGCCAAGTCGGTCGGCGATTCCGGTGGAGACCATATAGTTTTCGGCCTTCCGCGCAATATTCCGAGGGTCACGCGCATAACTTTGATGTGTGATCGGATCCTTGACGTTGCCGATAATCGCCAGAGTCGACGGCATGAACGGATCGACGAACGCAGTACCTGCATCCGGAATGATCAACATGTCGCTTTCATGAATGGCCT
>JBDOMX010001081.1:0-7915 GCA_039831615.1 Planctomycetaceae bacterium | reverse complement strand
ATTGGCATCGTGATCGCCGGTGTGCAGCGATGGGGGATAAGACCGCGGCGACTTGTGTTTACCGGCGAGGCGAGTTTAATTCTCGGGCTGGTCTTCGTGATTCTCGTTAGCGGGTTTCTTCTCGAAGGCTGGCGGATTGTGGTGACGGACGATCCGTGGGGCCAGTGGTCGCCGGTCGGCTTCGCGGTCGGTGAAGTTTCATCGCTTGTGGCAAACGACGAGGCACTGCGAGTCGCGCACGTGATCGTCTGGTGGGGGCATCTGCTGCTCGTGTTCGGGCTCATTGCTTGGGCACCGTACACAAAGCTCATTCACGTGGTCACGTCACCACTGAACATCTACACCTCGAATCTGGACTCGCCGACGGGAGTTCTCAAACGGATTGATTTCGATTCGGCCGAGACGTTTGGCGTTAACCAGCTCGAGCAATTCACTTGGAAAGACCTATTGGATTTGGACGCCTGCACCGAGTGCGGAATATGCACGAGCGTCTGTCCGGCCAACACGGTCGGGAAAGCACTCTCGCCGCGCGACATCATCCTCGACTTGCGAGGAAAGTTGTCAATTCATGCGAATCGGAAGGCGGAAGGCGAAGAAGAAGTCGGTCTCGTCGGCTCAAAGCCGGCGCTCACCTCCGAGGCCCTGTTTCAATGCACAACGTGTGCCGCTTGCGTCGAAGCATGTCCGGTTGCGATCGAGCAATACCCGAAGATCATGGACATGCGACGTTTCCAAGTCATGGAGGAAGCCGAATATCCACAGCAGATGCAGGACGCGATTGCGTCACTAGAAAAAAGAGGCCATCCGTTTACCGGCACTCAAGCGTCACGCACCGATTGGACGGACGGACTCGACGTTCCGCATTTCAGCGAAGTGGATCAGCCTGAAGTGCTTCTGTGGGTTGGTTGCGGCGGGGCACTCGTCGACCGTAACCAGAAGACGCCCCGCGCTGTTGCCAACTTGCTACGTCACGCGGACGTTCGCTTCGGCATCCTCGGCAAAGACGAGGCCTGCACCGGTGACCCCGCACGCCGGATTGGAAACGAATTCCTGTTCGAAACGTTGGTGAAGCAGAACATCAAGACTCTCGAATCGCACCAGGTACACACGGTGATCACTCCGTGCCCGCATTGCTTCAATACGTTTAAGAACGAATACCCGCAGTTTGGCGCACAATTGGAGGTGTATCACCACACGACGTTTTTGGCGAAGCTGATTGGTGACGGCCGACTGAAGGTCGATGCGAACGTGTTGGATAACGTGACGTTTCACGACCCGTGTTATCTCAGCCGACACAACGAGATCACCGATGCTCCGCGTCGTGTGCTCGCCAGCATCACGAAGAACCCACCGACGGAGATGCCCCGGCATGGCAAACAAAGCTTCTGTTGCGGCGGTGGTGGTGGGCTCAGTTTTGTGGACGAACCAGCCGGCCAACGCGTCAATCAGGAGCGCGCCAAAGAAGCCCTCGAAACCGGAGCAGACACGGTAGCCGTCGCCTGTCCGTTTTGCACGACGATGCTGGAAGACGGAATCGGAGCCGTCAAGGGCGACCGGCAAGTCGAAGAGAAGGACATTGCGGAATTGATATGGGAGTCAGTTGATAATCGCCAAGCTTGAAACAGGGGTACTATTTCACGCCTTTGTAGACGATCGGAAACAGCTTGCCGGCAAGGGCGTGAGACGACGGAACTCGTTGACGCATGAAGATCTGGATCAGCTTCTCCTCGGGGACGAGCCGAAAGTCGGTGCTGGCGTAGCCACCCCAAGAGTACTGCGTGGCTTTCCGCTGATTGTCGCCGGAGCCAAGGTCAACCTCGCCGATCGCGAAGCCGAGTCCAAATCGGAACGAACCGCTGACGCCGTCCAGTTGATCGGTGAACATCAACTTGACGGTCGATTCGTTGAGCAGGCGTTTCCCTTTGAAGTCGCCGCCGTCGACCATCATCTGGCAAAAGTTCGAGTAGTCCTGCATCGTTGAAACCAGTCCGCCGCCGCCTGAGAGAAACTCGAAACCTTCGGTGAACGGGCTGTCGTGGCCCTCATCCACAACGACCAGCTTTCCGCCCTGTGTCGTGTGACACGTCGCGAATCGGTCGCGTTTGTCCGCCGGCACCGAAAAGCCGGTATCGACCATTTCCAACGGTGCGAAGACTGCCTGCTGCATGAACTCGTCAAGCGGCTTGCCGGACCAGACTTCGATCAGCCGTCCCAGCAGGTCCGTGTTGAAACCGTACGTGAATCGCTCGCCGGGATGGTGCCTGGCTGGAATCCGCGCCAGGGCTTCCGCGGCTTTCGCGATCGTCATCTTCGGCGGAAACATCCCCTGCGGCGGTCGATAGAGCATCCCTTCCCGCTCGTAGTACTTTTGCAACTCCGGGTTACCACCGCCACTGTAGCCGTATCCGGTGGTGTGGCGAAATACGTCTCGAACGGTGAGTTGCCGCTTAGCTGGGACAACTTTGAACGAATCGCCTTCCTTGACCAGCACGGTCGTCTTCGCAAACGCTGGGATGTACTTGGAAATCGGATCATCAAGTTGAAACCTGGTCTTTTCATACAGTGTCATCGCCGCGACCGACGTGATCGGCTTCGTCATTGAATAGATGCGCATGATCGTGTTGCTTGTGAAAGGAGTCTTCTCCTCGATGTCTCGCACGCCTGCGACTTCGAAGTAAGCCACTTTCCCGTTTCGCACGACCAGGTGCGCCGCACCGGCGACGTCGCCGGATTTGATCGCCTCGTGTAGGTCGTTCTTCACCCTCTCAAGCGATTCTTGAGAGATGTCTTGACCAAACGCAGCATTGGAAACGGCCAGCGCGACAAAAGCCGCGCAGTTGGTTCGAAGTGACAACATGGTTCGAGTCCCTTTGAAAGCCAATGCAGAGGATGTGTGCCGACCAACTTAGCGGATATGATGCTGGATTGCATCGGACCGCTTTGTATCTTTTTGCAGCCGTTTGAATCATGCAGCAGACAGCCACCAGCCACATCAAGTCGTCCCCGCGATTCCTCGACAGTCGACGATGGTGCGTTCTCGCATCAGCAATTCTGATTCTGGGTTGGATTAGTCCGAGAACTGCCCCTGCGCACCACTTGGATTACACACTCGCCATTACCAGCTTCGATCGAGATGCCGTGTTCGAAATGTCTCTCCAGTTTCACGTGGCGGCCTATGTGCTGGACGAGGAGCCAAGTGTTTTCTCGGCCGACACGATCCAGCGCGTGCGAGAAATGTCAGATGCCGACCTGCAATCCAAGATCGATGCAGCAATCGAGCGACTGGCTGGCTCTGTCGAGATCGAAATCGACGGCCGGGCTACTAGCCCCGCACAAGTCGTCTTTCCCACCGTCGACGAGATTCGTGCAGACGCACTGGCAACCGAGCCCCAGCCTGCTCCACCCGTACTGGTCCGGGGAGAACTCGACGGGGCGGCACGAGCATTCCGGGTTGTGTTTCCGCCTCGGTTAGGTAAGGTCATGCTCATGCTCGAAAGCAACGGCGCGCCCACGAATATACAGATCCTGAGGCCGGGCGAGCAGAGCTGGCCCCATTTGGTCGACGGGGAACTGGCGGATAACGTGTCGGGCGTTCCTCGCTGGTTGCAAGTCACCTGGGCCTATCTCCGTCTGGGATTTGAACACATTCTCCCGAAGGGATCGGACCACATCCTGTTTGTGCTTGGGCTGTTTCTGCTCAACCAGAAGTGGCGACCACTGGTAGCACAGATTACGGCATTTACCGTTGCCCATTCGGTCACACTTGGACTGTCGATGTACGACGTTGTCTCGCTTCCCTCGAACATCGTTGAACCGATTATTGCGTTGTCCATTGCGTATGTGGCGATCGAGAACATCTGCACAACTGAGCTGAAACCGTGGCGCACGGGCGTGGTATTTCTCTTTGGTTTGTTGCACGGACTCGGATTCGCCGGCGTGCTTCGTGAATTTGGCGTGCCGAGTGAGGATTCCCTGTTGGTATTGGTATCATTCAACGTCGGCGTGGAATTGGGCCAACTGACCGTCATCGGGCTGGCATTGCTGGCGGTTGGTTGGTGCCGAGAGCGCAAGTGGTTTCGGCAAGTGGTCGTCGTTCCCGCTTCCTGCTTGATCGCATTTGTAGGTGTCTACTGGACAGCAGCACGAATCTTGTAAGGCACCCCAATCGCGCACGCAACTGTTATTGGGGCACAGCCGAACTCGCAAGAGTTCGATGTTCAAAGGAAAAAGCGGCAATCCTGCGACTTCTGATACACCAATGGAACCACCAGCGATGAAGAAACTGCCACTCATAGCCTGCGTCGTACTGTCCGCGATTGCCCTGGCGGTTTTGCTGCGAGACTCCGACGCCAGGACACTGGGCAGCACGGCGACGGCGAAGAAAAACCCCGAGTCAGATTTGCGCAGTCGAGTCGAGCAGCTCAAGCGCGACGTGGTCCGCACACCGACAGACGAAGCAACCGGGAAAGACCGTGCGAGAATCCTGTGGGACTGGTCGAACGCGGTTGCGCTCCTCGGTGGTGAACTTCCTGTGGAACTTCCGCTGGTCTGTGGTCTGGTGCTTTCCGATTGGCCGAGTCCGGGGGGGGTCAGGGCGCAGTATGCCAGGATCGACCGATTTGTACACGAGCTCAAATACCGGGAGGAAGAGCCCGATGCGATTGGAAAGCTGACCAGTAGCACGACCGGTCCTTTTCCCGCGGCGAGTTATCAGACAATCGAGCAAACGTATACGGTCGGACGAATGCCGATGCTGCCGGGTGGTGGGGTTTTGGTTGCCAAACACTTCATGGCGGATCATGGAGCTTTTCAAGCCAGTAACCCGAAGGGCGACAATTACGTCAGCATCCGGTCGTCCAACGCCAAAGCGGAATTCGGGCTCAGTACTACGCCGCTGAGCGGCATGCACGGCGGTTTCGTGACGGCCGCGGACGTGCTCACCTTCCAACTCAAAGGCCCCACACTCATGCCAGGCGAGACCTTTACCGTCACGCACGGCGACCGCAGCCAGGGTTCGCTCGGCTTCCGGGTGCAGTCGTATTCCAACGACCGTTTTCCACTACCGCTCTACGTCGATCTCGAAGGCAAGAAGAACTTCTTCACATTGCCCATCATCGGCTATCGCGTGGTGGGAAAAGACGCGGTGGGTGTGCATGCTTTCGCCCCGTCTGTCGCCAGGGCAGGTGAGCCGTTCGAGGTGTCGGTTCGCAGCCAGGACGAATACTACAATCGCGCGAGCGGTCCCATCCCCGCCTACGAGGTGTCGGTCAACGGAAGGGTCGTGAGTCAGATCGACGCCGGGGACGACGCGATTACGGTGCTTGGCGACATCACGCTGAACGAGCCCGGCGTCTATCGCTTTTCAGTTCGCTCGGCTGACGGCAGGATCATCGGCTCTTCAAATCCGGTCCGGGTCCAGGAGAATCCGACTTCCCGCATCTATTGGGGAGAAACGCACGGGCATTCGGGCTTTGCCGAAGGCCAGGGAACACCGGATGCGTACTTTGAATTCGGTCGCGACGACGCCCGGCTCGACTTCCTCACGCACTCCGAGCACGACCTGTGGATGGATGATCGTGAGTGGGACACGTTGATCCACAACGCCGCGAAGTACAACGAGGAGGGTCGGTTCATCACGTTTCTGGGTTACGAATGGACCATGCGGGCTGAAAACGGCGGGCACCACAACGTTCTCTTTCGCACTCCGCAGAATCGTCAGCGCGTGCCGATTCACGAGGCCGGGACACTGTCGGCCCTCTACCGTCAGCTGGCCAACGAGAACGACATGGACGACGTTCTCGTCATTCCACACGCGCACGAACCGGGCGAATACCGCCAGAGCCATCCGCAAATGGAAACGCTGGTCGAAATCATGTCGATGCATGGCCGGTTTGAGTGGTTCGGCGTCATGTATTTGAACCACGGTCACCAGGTCGGATTCATCGCGGGGTCGGACGATCATCTTTCCCATCCCGGCTATCCGACTCCGTTGCTTCGCGGACTGGCAGACTCCGGCGGGCTGGCAGCAGTGATCGCGCCCGAGAAAACGTCAGACGCGATCTTCGATGCCATGAAAGACCTGTCGGCGTACGCCACGACCGGTGACCGGATCATTCTTGACGTGCAGCTCAACGGGGCACGCATGGGCAAGCGGATACCGTACACGACGGAACGGAAGATCAAAGGAAGTGTCTTCGGAACAGCTCCCATCGAGTCGATCACACTCGTCAAAAACGGACGGGAACTATGGACGCGGGATTGTCTGAAGACGGACGCGACACGCTTTGTCGAGGTTCGTTTCTCATCCCCGTCCGACCCGGTCGTCCGTGACAGCCCTCGCGCGTGGAGGCAGTGGGAAGGTTCCGTGCAGGTTCGCGGCGCCACGTTGGTGGGCATCACGAGTCCTTCATTTTACAATCCGCGATCGGAACACGCCCGTATCGATGATCTGGCTGCCGGCAAAGTCAGCTTCGCCGCGATCACGCGCGGCAGCGACAAATCGATCGTGCTCGAACTGGACGGCGCGGGCCCGGACACGGCAATCGATGTTTCGTTGATTGCAAACAAGGAGCGCTACACGACGCCTTCACGGATCCGCTCGCCCGCGGCTCTGCCGGCAGAAGCGTTTACCCATTCGATGGAAGACATCGTGGCCGGCACTGCCGTCCACGAAATGCAGGTCGAGCGATTCACCGACACCGTCACAGCGCGATTGATCGATCCTCGCGGCAAACTGGACCAGGCATTCGAATACACGGACAACGACTCGCCGGAACCGGGCGATTATTACTACGTCCGCATCAAGCAGCTCAACGGCCAGATGGCCTGGTCCAGTCCGATCTGGGTCGGTGGCTATGCGGCGAAATAGGAAGTTGGCCGACAAATCGGCGAACAATCGGGCGACGTAGTCTTCCAGCCCGCGCGAGTTCGGCTACGTTGCTCCCGGAGTTCATTGGAGACTCTATTGCGGATCTTTCGTATGGCAGTTGCAGCAGTTGGTTTAACAGGAGTAATTTGATGAAAGCTGTCCGCTGCCACCGTTACGCCGGTCTCGACGAGGCGGGAAAACCGATCCCGACGCCGGCTCCGCTGAACACAGTCCTGTCGCTGGACGAGGTACCTCGACCGGAATGCGAAGACGGACACGTCCTGGTCCAGGCGAACTACGCGGGCGTTCAATACCCCGACACGCTTCAGGCACAGGGTCTCTACCAGCAACAACCGCCACTCCCCTATGTGCCGGGAATGGACGTCAGCGGAACGGTGTTGGAAACCGGCGCGGGAGTCGACGGTGTGCAGGTGGGCGACCGAGTCTTTGCCCAAACGAACGTCGGCGGCCTGGCCGAAGTCGTCAGGGTCCCCGCGGATTCCGTCTGGAAGACTCCCGATGGAGTGCACTTATCGAAGTGCGCCAATCTGGGGCGCAACTACTTCCCGGCTTACCATTCGCTGAAGGTCATCGGCGAAATCGGTACTGGCGACCTGGTGCTCGTCGACGGCGCTTCGGGCGGCGTTGGCATGGCAGCGATCCAGTTGGCCAGGGCCATGGGCGCACAGGTGATCGCCGGCGTCAGCGTTCCCGAAAAAAAGGAATTCCCGGTCGCCGCCGGCGCGGACCGCGTGTTCTGCTACGGCAGAGACCGGGAGAGCCACAGGACTTTTAAGAACGAAGTCAGGCAAGCTGCAACTGAATTGGGTCATCCCGAGGGTGTTGATCTGGTGATCGATATGGTCCAGGGCGAGCTGTTCGAGGCAGCGCTGGTTTCTTCGGTTAGGCCGCTCGGAAAACTCGCCCTGGTTGGCTTCACCGCCGGGCAGAAGCCGATTCGCCCTGGCATGCTGCTGATCAAGCAGGCGGCGGCCGTGGGAAGTATGTGGGGCAGTTGGGCACGAGTTCATCCGGAAGCGCACCAAC
>JBDOMX010000701.1:0-1895 GCA_039831615.1 Planctomycetaceae bacterium | reverse complement strand
ATCAGTCAACTTGACTATCCCAGGGACAAATTTGATGTGATTGTCGCGGATGATGCCAGCACCACGCCGACTCCCGATGTGGTCAGCGAGTTTCGTGAACTGCTTGATATCCATTTAGTTGTTCAGCCACGCGCGGTTGGGCCGGCGGCCGCCCGGAATTGCGGTGCACGAATCAGTCGGCGAGAGTATCTGGCGTTCACTGACGATGATTGCGCGCCGCGAACTGACTGGTTAACTCGAATTGCCAGGTGCCTGGTGCAAAACCCGGATGCTGCGGTTGGCGGACGCATATTGAACGGACTGGATGAAAATGTCTATTCAACGGCCAGCCAATTATTGATCGAGTACATCTATGGATACTTCAACAAACAACCGCACGATGCAGTGTTCCTGACCTCGAACAATTTCGCGCTGGCGGCTAAAGCTTTTCACGAGATCGGCGGCTTCGACACCAGGTTTCCACGTGCGGCGGCCGAGGACCGTGACTTCTGTGACCGCTGGCGTCATCACGGTGGGCGAATCATCTACGAGTCCGAGGCAACCATACGCCACTTCCATGCCATGAGTTTTCGATCTTTCGTCAGGCAACACTTCAACTATGGGCGCGGCGCGTTCCGCTGCGGCCAACTTCGCGCTCTCCGCCATCAGGAAGCCACGCGACGCGAACCGCTCGCTTTCTATGCCAATCTGATCCGCTCACCGCGGGATCACGACGAACGACGCCTGCGACTGCAGGCATTGATGTTTATTACTCAAGCGGCAAATGCCATCGGCTATTTTGCCACAAAGTTTGCGGGTCGCTCGTCGATTTCAAGTGTTGGCGAATACACTTCGCAGAAGACTGAGTGTGACAGTAGCCGCAGCGAACGTACGGTTTGAAAATCCTTCTACTTAACGATGCCGCGACGCCCAGCGGAGGTGCGGAGATTTTGACGATGGGTCTGCGCGATCAGTTTTGCGAACGCGGCCACGATGCTCGTCTGTTTGCAAGTTCTGCAGTCTATGGACATGGTGTCGCTGACGCCGATTACCTCTGCGCGGGTACGACGGGAAGCTTGCGGACGGTTAATCGCGTCGCCAATCTTTCTGCATACCGAAAACTACGCAATGTACTGAGTCAGTTTCAACCGGACGTCGTCCACGTTCGTATGTTTATGACGCAGCTTTCGCCGCTGATTCTGCCGCTGCTGAAACGGGTTCCGTCGATTTACCACGCCACCTGGAATGAAGTCGTTTGCCCGACAGGCTTAAAGATGTTGCCCGATGGGTCATTGTGCGGCGACCAAGCAGGACGCGTTTGCTACAGGAACGGATGTTTGTCCGCAAAGGCGTGGCCGTTGTTGATGCTGCAGCAAAGAATGTTTCGACATTGGGAGTCGGCGTTTGATCGAGTGGTCGCCAACAGCCACGCCATCAAGGCAAGTTTGGAACACGAAGGCGTCACTTGTGATCGAGTCATTTACAACGGCGTGCCCGTAGGGTCCCGTAGACCGCCGCTCGTGGATCCACCAACCATCGGCTATTGCGGTCGTCTGTCGAGTGAAAAGGGTGTGGATGTGCTGGTCGATGCCTTCGCGAAAGTGCTAAAGATCCAACCAAATTGCCAACTGCTAATCGTGGGCGACGGCGATCAGCGTGAGCCGATCTGGCAACGAGTTAACGATGCTGGTGTCGCCAAGCACGTGACGATGCTCGGGCAGGTGAACCCGTCAAGCGTAGAACGGTTGTTGAACCCGGTCTGGGTGCAGGCCGTGCCGTCCAAATGCCGTGAAGGCTTTGGGCTGGTCGCCGCCGAAGCAATGATGCGCGGCACGACTGTTGTAGCCAGCAATGCTGGGGGCTTGGCCGAAGTGGTTGATGGCGGGCAGACCGGATCACTCGTGCCGCCGGGAGAC
>JBDOMX010000729.1:5445-7941 GCA_039831615.1 Planctomycetaceae bacterium | reverse complement strand
GGTCCGGGCGATTCGCAACATCTCGGTCGCCCGCGGGTACGACCCGGCCGACTACGTGCTCGTTACCTTCGGCGGAGCCGGTGCACAGCATGCGTGCGCCGTGGCGACCTCGCTAGGAATCACACGCGTCCTGATCCATCCATATGCAGGAATCCTCAGCGCCTACGGGATCGGTCTAGCCGACGTGCGCCGCTTCGGTGAGCGATCTGTGTTGAAGCCGTATTCCGCGAAGACGTTGAAGATGATCGAACCCGAGTTTCGCGAACTGGAAACGAGTGCGGTTGCCGATGTGAAAGCGGAAGGTGTTGACGAATCACAGATCGACAAGCCGATCCGCTCACTCGATCTGCGCTATCGAGGTGTCGAATCGACAATCAACGTACCTCGCCCTGACGATGGCGACTACGCTCGGCGATATGCCGAACTGCACCAGCAACTGTACGGCTACGTGCATGCCGGTCGCGACATCGAAATCACGGCCGCCCGCGTGGAAGTCGTCGGCCGCATGAGCGAACCGCTGGTGCAAACGCAGCCAGTTGAACCACGACAACCCGAACCAAATGACACGACGGAGATCGTCTTCGACGGTCGGCCACGAGTGGCAGGCGTCTTTCTCCGAGAAGACCTGCAACCGGGCGATGAACTGCTCGGCCCGGCCATTCTCTGCGAGCCGACATCAACGATTGTGATCGATCCGCACTTTCGCGCGACGATCACCGAACGAGGTGAAGTCCTGCTCGAAAGTCAGGAGTCGGAAACGCGATCCCGTGACGCGCAGTCGTCAGCGCACGACGTTCCCGACCCGGTGCTGCTGGAAATCTTCAACAACCTGTTCGCATCGATCGCCGAGCAGATGGGGCTGACGCTGCAGAAGACATCGTTCTCGACCAATGTGAAAGAACGACTCGATTTCAGCTGCGCGATCTTCTCGCCCACCGGCGATCTGGTCGTCAACGCGCCGCATATCCCCGTGCATCTGGGCGCGATGAGCGAGACGGTCAAGCGGATCATCGCCGACAATCCCGACCTCGGTCCCGGCGACGTGTTCGTCACCAACGACCCCTACCGTGGCGGATCGCATTTGCCCGATGTGACGGTCATTACGCCGGTCTTCGATGACGACGGATCAACGCAACAATCCAACCTCTTATTATTCACGGCCAGCCGGGCGCATCATGCGGAAATCGGCGGGATCGTTCCTGGTAGTATGCCGCCGTTCTCAAAGAATCTGGGCGAAGAGGGCGTACTGATTCGCAACTTCCAACTTGTCGCCGACGGGGAATCACGCGAAGCAGCTTTACGCGAACTGCTGTTGTCCGGTTCGCATCCAACACGTTCCGTCGAAGACAATTTGGCCGACGTCGCCGCGCAGGTGGCCGCCAATAACAGTGGCGTGCAGCAACTGAACGAATTGGTGACGCGCTACTCGTTACCGATGGTGCAGGCCTACATGGGGCATATCCAACGGGCCGCGTCCGCGAAGATGCGCATGGCGCTTGGCAACATGCCCGACGGCCAATACGCCCGCATCGACCATCTCGACGACGACTCTCCCATTTCCGTCGTTATTACCATCACCGGCGAAACAGCAACCGTCGACTTCACTGGGACCGGACCGGTCATCGCGACAAACCTCAACGCGAACCGCGCCATCACGACAGCAGCCGTGTTGTACGTCTTTCGTTGCTTGATCCACGACGACATCCCACTCAACAGCGGTGTGCTCGAACCGGTGACCATCGTGCTGTCCGAATGCTTGCTCAACCCTCCCGAACATGAAGACCCCGCGCAATCGGCAGCCGTCGTGGGTGGCAATGTCGAGACGTCTCAACGCGTTGTCGATACCTTGCTAGGCGCACTGGGTGTCGCGGCGGCCAGCCAGGGGACGATGAATAATCTCACCTTCGGTGATGAGACATTCGGCTACTACGAAACTATCTGTGGCGGCAGCGGTGCGACTCTCGAAGCCAATGGCAGTCACGGAATCCACACGCACATGACGAACACGCGATTGACAGATGCCGAGGTCATCGAACGTCGTTACCCCGTCCGCGTCCACGAGTTTTCAATCCGTACCGGCTCCGGAGGCAAGGGCGAATACCGAGGCGGAGACGGCATCACCCGCAAGCTCGAATTCCTGCGCCCGCTGCAAGTCTCGATGCTTTCCGAACGCCGCGGCCCGTTTGCGCCGTTCGGTCTGGAGGGAGGAGACCCTGGCCAACTGGGAAATAATCAGTTGCTTCGCAACGGCAACGAGGAAGCGGAAGACATGGGTGGGAAGTTTGCGATCACGGTCGACGCGGGCGATGTGCTCATCATCGAAACCCCCGGTGGAGGTGCGTACGGGAAGATGTCGTGACCGACTGAACCGGAAGTCGTGATGGGTGCCATGCCGACATCGCAAAGCAGGGTCGGTATGGCTGCGACGTTGACGACACGTGAACTGACCGAACCACCCTCAGTCAGAACTTCAACTTGCCCCCAGCGGTCACCTGG
>JBDOMX010000729.1:0-5435 GCA_039831615.1 Planctomycetaceae bacterium | reverse complement strand
CGGCTTCAAGACTTCCAAATGTTCTGCCCTCGATCTTCTCCTGGGCTGCGCGGATGCGACGGGAGACGATGCGGCTTTCGATGGCTTCGTCCGCCTTCATTCCCAGTTTCTCAAGGATGTCGCGGACCCCTTCACGCACGAAGTTCTTGAAGACCGCATCGTCGAGGGAGAGATGGTGGGAAAACCAAACAGCGAGGCGAAGAATCCCATGAATGCCTCTCCAGAGATGGCAACCCAGTTCATGGCAGGCAGTGCCAAATTGGAGACACACTGCCAACGGCCAAAGCCAGACGCAGATCGCCCAAAGAAAAACGCTGTAAACCATTATGGCTTACAGCGTTGTGAGTACACCCCAAAGGATTCGAACCTTTAACCTTCGGTTCCGTAGTAGGCTCAAAACCGAAGGTGGGAACGTGCCGAAAAGGTCGTCTACAGCCGTGTTTAGGAAGTAAGTCACTGCGTTTGCAGACCCTTGCAGACTATCGCATTTTCATGCGGTTTCAAGTGGTATTTGCAGGCCAAAGTGGTAGAGGTGGTAGTCGAACGCATGACCTGAAGGCACTCTGCTGGAACGCATCTAAGGGCACTCGCTTATCTCCTGGTTTGCTGGCCGCTGCTGCCAGAGCCGATCCGTCAGGTCATTCTGACGCTGGTGCGGTCGGTGAAGATGCCTGAGCAGGACGTCATCGATTCAGCAGAGCTAAATCAAGCCGGAAAACGCGTCATCATCCCTTGAAGGGACCGCTTAGCATTTCCGAGGCCTCTGCGGACCGCGTGTTCGGTCACATCAGGTCTCTGGTCGGCATCACTTCTTAACTTCTGGAATTTAGATTGTGCACACGTCCGTCTTCGGGACCGGCTTGTCCCATGAAATGAAAGGAGCAATCTTTCTGCCATTCAAAGATGGTAATCTACACCGACACACAGGCCCGTTCTCCCTCACCGCTCACCCTCAATGAAGGAGGCAACACAACATGGCCTTCAGGAAACACAGAGTGATTACTCTGAAGCGACTCAACAGTGCTCTGGATGACGTACGGACAGAACTTGCTGGCCGTTCTACGTCAAGTGCTACGGGGTTCTTCTATTCTCTCCCGATATGCTTTCAAAACATGCTCGATGATTTCATCGACACCTTCCCCGAATTTTACCTGAGCAAACACGAACGGGCCGTCGCCGCGCATTCGACGGCTGTCGCGATCCATTACGGACAGGTCTGCGCCGACCTTGTCAGCCAGATCAACCTTGTTGATGACCAGCAGGTCGGACTGCGTGGTTCCCGGGCCGCCTTTTCGTGGAATCTTGTCGCCGCCGGACACGTCGATCACATAGATCGTGTAATCGGCGAGCTCGCGGCTGAAGTCTGCGGCCAGGTTGTCTCCACCGGATTCAAGAAGCAGCAGATCGGGCTGAAACTGCCGCGTCAATTCCTCAACGACCAGCAGGTTCATCGTAATGTCTTCGCGAATGGCGGCGTGCGGGCAACCACCGGTTTCAACCGCGCGGATTCGTTCGGCTTCCAGAGCATCGTTGCGCACCAGGAATTCGGCGTCTTCTTTTGTAAAAATGTCGTTGGTCACCACAGCCAGATTCAGTTGGTCGCGGAGGGCTTTGCACAATGCAAGCACAAGAGCGCTCTTGCCCGTTCCAACAGGTCCGCCCACACCCACCGTATAACAACGCGTTGTGAAGTCCCGGGCGTCCAGTGGTCGCGGCCGCTCGTGAAAAAATCCAGGGTGTTCCAAGTGGTCGTGGTCGTGGTCGTGTGAGTGCATCGGTCTGTCCTGCTGATTGCTGGTAATCAATAGAGTCGTGCCAATTGGTTCGGTACCAACTCCTTCAACTCTGAAAGAGTCGCGTGTAAAGGCGGTCGTGTGTTGCGTGCATCAGATCGATAAGGCTGGCTGTCAGCGCTGCGTCGCGGGAACGAAGAGTCTCGCAGTGAGTTGCGACTCGCTCTGTGAATTTTATCAACTCAAACTGCATTGCCTGAGCCGTAAGCGAGCCGACAATATTGAGCCGCACAGCTGACGAAATCAAATCGCGTTGTGTCGTGTACAGGAAGATGCGCAGAGCTGTCGCCAGCGGAATGACCAGCAGCCGAGTCACCGCACCAAAGACGACCGGTAGATGTGCCGTTGTCGTACATTGGATCATGCCGTCGCGGAGTTCAGTCAGCCACCACGAACGACGCGTTTCCCCATGGTCGTTGAGTGAGCCAGACGCGGACCGACCAAGCCGCGACCGAAAGGCGATCTCTGCGGCGGTCAGGAATGCTCGTCCCTGCGAGCGGCTGGCCCGGTTCGCGACGTGATTCGTCAGAAACGTGTCGAACTCGGCGTCCAGAACCTGAAAGCGATCGAGATCATGATAGCTCTCGGAAATAAACGGCAATGTTGAGCGTCCGATCTGAACCAGGCTGTGCCGCAGAAATTCGCAGAGATCGTCCGGCGTCTCGATCAGCTTCCAGTGTCGTGCGGCTTCCAGTCCGCCTGAGTGCACAAATGATCCAGAAGGAAACGCCGAATCGATTAACTGCCACACGATCGGATCGCAAGAGCTCGATGTCCGGGCTTCCGGTAGTGGAGCGGAAGGGCCAATCAGGCCTGACATGCCGCACCCTTCAATAACGACTGATTACCGATGACCATCTTTATGTTCACAGTAAAGTGTGAAGCTGTTACGGTCGGGTCGACTTTCACGGGTTGGGTGATTCTGCCGGTCAAGTAAGGGCTATCATGTCATGCCACATGATTATCGGTTTCGCTACAGGGTGGTCGATAACGCAGGTGGCATTTCCACTATAACCGTGACAGTTGGAATTCCCCTGACACGCCGGAAGATCTGGAACGGTTTTTGGCACTCATGGCAGCCTGCGCTCAACTGTGTCCGAGTCCATGACTTATGTGGGGACCTTCCTCAGGGGGAGGCTCACAGCCTAAACAATAACATGGTGCTGTAAAAATAGGGAGGGTACGACATGATTCAACGAATGAGGTGTTTTGGCGGTATCGCGATCATGCTCGGGTTGACGCTCACTGCAGGAGCACAAGACCCAACTGTGGGAACGAAAGTCCCCTTGGAAGAGCAAGTACAACAATTCCAGGAGCAACTGCAGGCCCTGGAAGCGGCAATCGCTACTCAGCAGGCGTTTTCGACCGACCTCCAGACGCGACAGGCGACTCTGGATGAGGCATTCGATGCCAGTTCGACGAGCTTCGTGCGGCGATACGCCGAAAAGACTGGCAAAGGGGTCGCGGCCACTCCTGGCTGTCCTTCGGCCGCCTGCTGTCAAACTGCCAGTTGCTTTTCCAGCCAGTGCGATAACGGCTGGCTGCACGTGTTTGATGAGTGCAAGTGGGTCAAGGTTGGTGGCGGTCTGCGGACCAGTTTCCGCTCCCGTGAATCCGTCGCTGGTGGTGCGAATGCGAACGACTTCAACGTCGATAATGCCCGCATCTACCTCAGTGGCCAGGGCCACCCCCTGTTCGGGTTCGAATTGAACACCGACATCAACAATGCACAGGGATTCGATCTGAACAGCAGCGGTTTTGGCGGTGAATCGCTCGACGCCAGCGAAATGCGAATCCTGGATGCCGTCATCAAAATGAAGCTGACGGACAATGTGAATCTATGGGCGGGCCGTTTTCTGCCTCCGAGTGACCGGTCCAACCTGAGCGGTCCGTTCTTCCTCAACGCGTGGCTCTTTCCGTACACGCAGTTCGGGTACAACAACATATTCCAAGGGCGTGACGACGGTGCCGCGCTCTGGGGCCAGTATGGCGACGGTGCATTCAAATGGCAAATTGGTGTATTCGACGGGGAAAATACCGGCGGTCCGATCGATGTCGGTCATCCGGGGAACGACAATTTGATGTTCACCGGTCGCGTTGTAGCCAACTTGCTTGATCCGGAACCTGGCTACTACAACTCAAGCACATATTATGGTGAGAAGGACATTCTGGCCTTCGGTGCGTCGATCATGCATCGTCAGGACCAGCTTGTCGGCCCTGCCGGGGTCGGCACTACCGCCGACTACACAGGCTGGAACCTGGACTTCCTTTGGGAACAGCAGCTTGGCAATTGTGGTGTATTCACCATCGAAGCCGCCTACTACGACTTCGACGACCAAAATGGAACGGCTGCGGCTGGTGGAGCCGTACGGAATCCCACGGGAATCTTCGGTGACTTGGCCAACCGGCAGGGCGAAAGCTGGTTCCTGCTGGGGAGTTACCTAGTGCCCCGCGACGTAGCAATTGGATGCCTCAACGGCCGATTCCAGTTCATGGTCCGCTACCAGCAGTACGATCACGACAACATTGGCGGAGTCGGCGGCGGCGTGTCCGACCAGACTGATCTTCAGTTGAACTATATTCTGAATGGTCACAACGCTCGACTTACGGCACTCTGGACGCAGCATGATGCGGCTGCAGCTGGACGTGATAATTTGGATGCCTTTATCCTCGGTACGCAGGTTCAGTTCTAAGTCTGCCCGACGTCGCGCGGCAGGCGCCACAGTAATTTCTGCACACTCCTGCTCTGTAGATCCTGGGTTCGGCTGGTCGCCGGACCCAGGATTTTTTTCATCCTAATCGAATGTGCAAGCCTGCCGATTAAGCTTGCGTGCTCGATCTTCTGGCATAGGCATGGTGGTGGTGCATATCGACCTGACCTCAATGCTGATTCGAGAAATACAGCTTCCGCCGATCAACCCGCCATTGTCTCCGGTGCCCCGACATTCCGTCGGCACTGAATTTACGGCGTAAATCGAAATCGGATGTCGGCACAACACATGAAGCGGTAAGTGGCCGTGGTGAGCGACGTCTGCAGTTTCGGCCCTCTCCGCCCATGCTTGGGCACAGGAATTGCGATAACCGCTGAAACACGGTTTTTTGAATGGCGTGCCTGCTTAAAAGGCATCTGTCAAATGCGCTCTGTTTCAGGAGATACAGGAATGTTGATTGCTCGTAGGTTTTCGTACGTCGCTATGGTCGTCGCAGTCGGATTTGTTACCGGCTGTGGAGGTGGCGCGGATTCGTCACCGTCGAGTAATGAAGCCACATCGGGCGGTGACACCACCGCGAGTTCAGAACGTGTGACGGACGATCCGATCGAAGCGGCGTATTTCGGCGTCCATGTCTGGAAGGCCGCTGTCGAAAAGGCCGGCACTTTTGAAGTCGATGCCGTTCGTAAGGCCGTCTACGGGATCGGATTCGACGCTCCCGGCGGACCAAAGAAGATGCATGAATCGAACCACCACACGTACAAGCCCGTGTTCATCGGCGAAATCCTGCGAGACGGTCAGTTCAAAATCGTCAAGGCCTTCAACGACGGTGACCTGGTCGAGCCGGATGCCTATTCGCCCTACCTGCATCCCGATGGCAACGTTCCGGCACCGACCGGTGGCCCGAAAGAAGGTCAAGAGTAGCCGCAGC
>JBDOMX010000804.1:0-1901 GCA_039831615.1 Planctomycetaceae bacterium | reverse complement strand
CACGTCATCGTTAAACCCAGCCAGACGGTTGAGGTGGTTTCCGTGCGGTCGAACACGTTTTCCACGCGTGTTTCTTCAGCGATACGCCCCCCTTCCCCGTTGAACATGTGATTGCGATTGAAGCCAGTCGCGATGATCTGTTCGGGAGTCGCGTCGGGTATCAAATCACCCGCTAACATCTGGATGGTGAACTGATCGAATGGCATGTTCGCATTGAACGCCTGGATCAACCACTGCCGCCAAGGCCACATCGTTCGGGTCGGATCACCTTGAAATCCGTCAGTATCTGCGTACCGCGATGCGGCCAACCACGGCCAGGCCATACGTTCGCCGTAAGCTGGCGACTTTAACAATCGATCGACGACCTGCTCATAGGCGTCGACATCACTGGCGTTTAAAAACGCGTCCACTTGTGCAGGTGTGGGAGGCAGTCCTGTCAGATCCAGCGTCACACGCCGCAAGAGGTGGATCCGTCCTGCCGTTGGTGACGGATCAAGATTTTCCTGCTCCAGTCGTGCCAACACGAATCGGTCGATCTCGTTTCGGGGCCAGTCCTTCCGCTCAACAGTCGGCAGACCTGGTTTTGCAATGATCGAAAACGACCAATGGCCTGTCCACTGACTGCCCTGTTCGATCCAACGCCGCAGTGTGTCCTGTTCATTCTTGGTCAGTTTGAGACCCGTTGCGGCTGGCGGCATACGTTGTTCTGCATCGGGTTCGGTAATCCTACGGTAAAGTTCGCTCTCGGAAACCATGCCGGCGACAACGACAGACTCAAAAATCCCCATCCGCGTGTCTAACCGCAGATCAGCCTTGCGGGCCTTGCTGTCAGGGCCGTGACAGTGAAAGCAATTTTCAGACAAAATGGGCCGCACATCGCGATCGAAATCAACCGTGTCTGCGGCATTTGCCATCACCGAAGCTAGGCATTCGAGGACGAGAATCGTCGCAACGCAGTGTTTCATGATTCGATGAGTCTTCGCAAACAGGGTTTGACACATGAGTGGATATCGACCACGAGTATATCGCGGTGTTCGGTCCTGTGCCTACACCGACCACGGGAATCGACAGCTTTGCGATTCGGGTGTTTTTCCCCAACGTCGAATTCCACGATGAGCAGGGACTGAATTGACCCGCCGATGCGATGATGTCCCGATGCGTTCTGGAATACGTAAGCCACAGCTCCCAGATGCGTCTGCGAATCGGGTTGCCGCCACGCTTGTCTGGATTCGGACATTCCGCGGTCGAACGGGTTTATTTGCAGGCAACGAGCCAACGCAATTCGAACTTTGTGAACGAGTGGGCCCTGAACGGATGCAACTCCCCGCACACCCTTGCCTAGAAATTCCATCAACGACACGAAGTCGAGTGGAACAGCACGCGAGCAGAGGCGACCAATGCGCGTCGCCCATTCCGTCTCCCACTTGACAAAAGGCTGGCCGACTAGAAAGCTAGCAACCAACACAGGAGCATGGTGTGACCGGCCGGCCTGGTGGTTCACGCCCGTCACGATGGATCTCGATGGCTTGTTGTGATTCTTGACAGACGGTCGCTTGTCGCTCGTTGTTTGGTCGCATGACAAGCGTCTCGTGGAGGCGGCGGATATGAGCGCAACACCGGTCTCTCTCCTGAAATTTCTGGTGTGGCTTGCCTGCGTCGAATGCTTGTTGATTGCCATGATCATCGCGGTGAGCATTTATGCAAATGCGTATTTGGCGGCCTGCATCCCGATTGCCAGTGTGCTTGGGGTTGCGGCGATCGCTCGTGCGGCGTTTGTCCTGATCTACAATCGTCAACTTGCGGCCTTCCCCGCGCAGCCAATTCAGCCTGACGCTGAACAACGGTCATTCCAGTCGTTCAGTGTGGGTTGCGTCAATATGGGGCTGAGTCTGCATGCGGCT
>JBDOMX010000523.1:4575-7962 GCA_039831615.1 Planctomycetaceae bacterium | reverse complement strand
TGTCTCCATCAGGCGTTCCTGCTCGTACTTTTCGCGATCGGTAGCGGCTCGAATAAGCTGCGGAAGATCACCTCGCATCGTGGTCCGGATCGATTCGATCGCCAGCGGAGCGGAGCGGGCGATCTCGAGGGCTCGAGCGTGCGCCGCAGTTCTCACGTCAGAGAGATCCACCAATTCATCGCAGAGGCCGATGGCCAACGCCTCCGCACCCTTCAATCGGCAACCGGTGTAGAGCATCTCGAGCGCCCGTTGATTGCCGATGGCCGCGGGCAGGGTCAATGTGAGACCGAAGCCGTGGTGGAAGCCGAGCCGGGCGAAGTTGGCGCAGAAGCGGGACTCGCGGCAACCGACACGAAAATCCGCCCACAAGGCGAGGCCGAGGCCGCCTCCGACCGCCGCTCCCTGAACGGCGGCGACGAGTGGGGTCTTTGTCGAGAATAGCCGCACCGCCTCGTCGTAAAGATGTCGTTCGCGGCTCTCGAGTCCGGCACCGGGGGTATGGAAGTTGGCCCCGGCGCAGAAATTCTTCCCCTGAGAACAGAGAACGGCTGCCCGACAAGCTTCCGACTTGTCGAGCCACTCCATCGCCTCGGCGAGGTCAGCGATCAACTGGTGATCGAAGAAGTTGTTGGGGCCACGCTGGACCTCGACCGCGGCGACAAAGTCGTCGCCCTGTGTTATCTCCACGTCGCCAAATCGCTTGATGTTGCTCACGGTCAGGACTCTATCATTTTTGAAAAGGAATTCACAGCTACGGTGCGTGGCCTGACTCTCCGAGTCGAGCATCTTCATCGCGTCCTGCCCGACTAGGAGAGCGAGGCTACGTCCCTTGTATTCCGCCGCCGTCGGTGGCAGCATCATGCTCGTTCAGACACAACCAAGGGAGCGAAGACCATGACAACTCGCGCGTCACATAGGCATCGTAACACAGGCGGCCGAAGCGTGTGCTGTCTTCTCGTTGTCATTGCGGCGACAGCAACTTTTCCGAACCGCGCGAACGCCCAGGCGGCAACTGCAAAACAGGAAAATGATGTGAACGAACCCCAGTTGCGTTTTGTGAAGAGCAATGGGATCCGCATGCGCATCGCAGAGATGGGCGACGGCCCGCTCGGCGGTTAGAATGGGTGGTCCGTTGGTTCGGAGCCTTGTCGGTGTACCCTTTTTCGCGCGATCAAAACTTCAGCGGTGTGCGTCACCGATGTTCGCAACGGTCGGACGCGGCGAACGGCGCAAGTAGCCGAGCGCGGTGAGAACCGGAGTATGGTGGGTCAAGCGAAGCGCAGACCCACCGCACAGCACACCCCGCAACGACCCGAGGGCTCGCTCCCTGCCGTCTACAATCATCACGCCACACAACGAGATCTAAGTTAAACTACGCCCAGCTCAGATCGTGTCCGGACAACGGCAGGTTCCGAACTCGCTTTCCAGTGGCGGCGACGATGGCGTTGCACAAAGCCGGCGCGAAGGTCGGTACGCCGACTTCGCCCACCCCGGCAGGCAGATCGTCGCTCTTGACGATGTCCACGAAGATTTCCCGCGGAGCATCACTCATGCGCGCCATCTCATAGTCGTCGAAGTTCGACTGTTCGACACGGCCGTTCTTCACAGTGATCTGGCCATAGCGTGCCTGCGTCGTGCCCATGATCGCAGCTCCTTCGAGCTGAGATCGGACGCGGTCCGGATAAATCACGGTCCCGGCATCAATCACGACCCACACCTTTGGAATCACGAGCGTGCCGTCTCGCTGCACTTCGACTTCGACGACGTGAGCACAATAGCTCAGAAAACTCCTGTGCGCTGCGATGCCCAGCCCCCGGCCTTTCGGGAGATCGCGGCCCCACTCGGCGATTTCGGCGGCCCGTTTCGTCACGTGACGCAGCCGGCCGACATCGAATGGGAACTTGTCCAGCGGTTCGCTGTGGTTCGGGTAGTTCACGCCCGTGAGATCAAGCTCGCGGTCCTCACCAATGAGTTCCAGGAAATACTCAAGCGGATCGCGGCCGGCACGATGAGCGAGCTCGTCGGGGAATGAACAAACCGCAAACGCCTGATAGATGTGGGCGACCGACCTCAGCCAGCCAATCCGCAAGTGGTTCCGCGCGGGCGGGTTCTCGATTTGTAGATTCGGTACGGCGTACGGGATGTCCGAAAATCCCTGGCCCAATTCAAACGGGGCGGCGTTCTGCGCGGCCGGATTGAACGTCGAACCGATGGATGGATTCACGACCCGCTGGAGCCAGGCTGTTGGCATTCCTTTGGCATCGACAGACGCTCGCATGTGGATCGCCGCGATCGTGTGATAGTAGTCGTGCCGTATGTCGTCCTCGCGCGTCCACGTGACATGCACCGGTCGGCCCAGCTTCCGTGACAGGATTGCTGCTTCCACGACGTAGTCCGGCTTGCTCTTGCGACCGAACCCGGCTCCCAGAAGCGTCACGTTGACCACGACTTTGTCCTTGGGGATTCCCAGCGCAGGCGCCACGGCATCCTGACAGGCCTGCGGGTTCTGTGTGGCGGCCAGAATGTGGCATGAAGTGACTTTACCGCCGGCATCCGTCTTCACATCCGCGACAGCACACGGCGTTTCCATCGGCGCGTGCGCAAGATGTGGGACGAAGTAGTCCGCCTCGTGAACCGAGTCAGCCGCCGCGGCCGAGAGTACCTTGTCCGCGTCACCGGCGGTTCGCACAACGTTTCCGGGTTTGCGCGCAGCTGCCGCCAATTCTTTGGCGAACTTCGACGTATCGTACGAGTCGTGTGGACTGGCTTCCCACTGGATTTCCAGCGCATCGCGGGCTTCCATCGCTGCCCATGTGCTGGTCGCGCAGACGGCGATCCCGCCCAGCGGCTGGAACACAGGCGCACCCTTGAATGGCGGTATCTCGACGATCGCGACAACACCAGCCATCGCCTTCGCCTTTGTCGCGTCGTACGACTTCACATTGCCACCCAGCACGGGAGGCCTGGCGACAACGGCGAAGACCTGGTTCTCCATCCGGGCATCAATGCCGTATATCGCTTTGCCGGTGACGATGTCGTCCATGTCAGCCAGCCCGACTTTTGTTTTGCCGACATACCGGCGTTCGCTCGCGGGCTTGAATTTGACCTCCGCCGGCTTGGGTACCGACAGCTTGCTCGCCTCTTCGACCAGATCGCCGAACCCGATTCTTCGATTCGACTTTGCGTGGACGACCTCGTGATTCCTGGCTCGGCAATCGGCCGCATCAACGTTCCACTTTTGCGCCGCCGCGCGCTCCAGCATCGTTCTCGCCGTTCCGCCGGCAAGTCGCATCCGATCAAAGAATCGTCGAATGCTGCGGGAACCATCAGTGTTTTGCGAACCGAAACGAGCGTCGCCGGGAGCCTGGTCGATAACCACACGGTCCC
>JBDOMX010000523.1:0-4565 GCA_039831615.1 Planctomycetaceae bacterium | reverse complement strand
GTCCCAGTCCGCTTCCAACTCGTCCGCCACGACCATCGGGAGGGCGGTGCGAATACCGGTTCCCATTTCGGACCGATGCGCGACGATTGTCACAACACCGTCCGGCGCGATTGACACAAACAGATCCGGTTCGAACGCCAGCGCGGCGGCGTCATGCCCGCTAGCGGCTGCGACGGCTTCAGATCCAGAGAGCTTCACCATGAGCACCAAAGAACCGGCCGACACCGTGGACAGAAAGCCTCGGCGTGAAACGTCTTGAGTGGAAGATGATGTCGTCATCACTTCACCTCCGTGGCAGCCGAGTGAATCGCCGCGCGGATGCGGTTGTAAGTACCGCAGCGACAGATGTTGCCGGACATCTCGTCGTCGATCTGCTGATCGTTCGGGTTCGGCGTCGCTTTCAGAAGTGCCGCGGCCTGCATGATCTGGCCGACCTGGCAGTAGCCGCACTGCGGAACAGCATGCTCGCGCCATGCCTGTTGAAGCGGGTGGCTGCCATCTTCAGAGAGACCTTCGATCGTGGTGATCTCGGAATCGCCGACTTCGCTCAGCAGCGTGCTGCAGGACCGCACGGCCTCGCCGTCCAGGTGCACTGTGCATGCGCCGCATTCCGAAATTCCGCAGCCGTACTTGGTTCCGGTCATTCCAAGCGAGTCGCGAAGTACCCAAAGCAGCGGCGTGTCCGGGTCGACGTTGCTGTCGACCGTGTGGACTCTACCGTTCACCTTCAGCGAGGTCATGCCGTCTCCTTCTTGTTTGGCCGTTTGTGCATTGTCGTTAGCGGAGTGCTGTGATCAGCCGGACCGTATGATAACCAAAACCCGGCCGATCTCGCAATGAACGCAGCCTTCGTCCGCACCCGAACCGCCTGCAGAGCGACACACGTCAGCCGCTGGGCGCTATAGAAGCAGTCCCAAACAGACTGCCATGTGCGAAGTGGCGCGGAGTGGATAGTGCGTACGTTCCACGTTACTGCGATGACGCAGTTTTTGAAACGGTGAGTGGGGTTGACCGGGGAGTGACGGGGACCGTTCTCTGACGATTGTTGATCACGGTCTCGTCGTACTGGTACGTGAGAAGAGCTCGGGGCTCCAAACTGCCTTATCAGACGTTCGTGATCCGACAGAGCGTCACGCTTTTTGAAGGGTGTGGCGAGCCGGCAGGCTCAGTAACCCATGGGGTCGCAAGACGGTGTCGGTCCCCGTGTCCACGGTCAGTGGGAACCCCGAGACTCAGTGTCAGATTGTAAAACGCTCACGCCCAGCTTCGCGAGCACGACGGGCAACAGCTCGCCGATCTGTTTCACGCGGCCGCGTGACGACCGTGACTTTTCAACAATGGCGGACAGCGGTCTGGCTTCGGCGGCATGACTGCTGCCGGGCAACTGGTCAGCGGCATGCTGCAGACCGGCCACGCGCGACTCCATCGGTGTGCCGTGTTCGGTGTGAAACGTCATCAGCTTTTCCAGAATGTAGTCGCGACCCTGCATGCCGGGATGCCGCAGCACCTGACATTGAAAGCAGGCGTCCGTTGTCCGCAAACGCCGTGACGCCTTCTGCCCAGTCATCGGTCTCCGGACAGTCCGCGAAGTAGACGGCTTCCCGCTGGTTGACGCAATCCCCGTCGCATATCCTTTGGTGCGATAGGAGGCAAGCATGGCAGAAGTATCACCTGGCAGCGACGAGTGGCTCGCACAAGTCACCGAGTCGATCATTGATGCGGACCGGCCCATTGTCGATCCGCATCACCATCTGTGGGACCGGCCGCGTTCGACGTACGTCCTCGAGCACCTCTGGGCAGACACCGGTTCCGGTCACAACGTTATCAAGACGGTCTTCCTGGAATGTGGCGCGAGCTACCACGAGGATGGTCCTGAGCATCTGAAGCCGGTCGGCGAGACTGTATTTGTAGAGTCGATTGCGTCTGCCTCCCGTCAGGGCGATGGAGCGGAGATCGCCGGCATCGTGGCGCGCGCAGACCTGCGGAGCCCGCAGTTGGACGAACTGCTCGACGCCCACGAGGATGCGGCTCAGGGATTATTCCGCGGCATTCGCCACGCCGGTGCAAGAGACCCGCATCCGCAAGCGCTGCGGATACCGGGCCGCGCACCGGAAGGTCTCTACGCGTCCGATGAGTTCCGCCAAGGTGTCGCCAGGCTTGGAGAACGAGGCTACACATACGACACCTGGCACTACCACCATCAGAACCTCGATTTTCGAGAACTAGCTGCGGCGGTGCCAGACACAACACTGATCCTGGATCATTTCGGCACTCCGCTTGGCGTGGGACCGTATGCCGACAAACGTGAAGAGATTTTTTTACAATGGCGCGACGACATGGCCGCGATCGCCGAGTGCCCGAACGTTGTCGCCAAGCTCGGCGGCCTTGCCATGCCGGACAATGGCTTCGGCTGGGACCAGCGCGCGACGCCCCCTTCGTCCGATGAGTTTATCGAGGCGCAGGCCCGTTATTATGACCACACCATCGCGTGTTTCGGCGCGGATCGCTGCATGTTGGAGAGCAATTTTCCCGTGGACCGTCGTTCGCTCTCGTACCACGTGCTCTGGAACGGTCTCAAGAAAATCGCCGCCAAGTACAGCGAAGAGGAACAGGTGGCGATGTTCAGCGGCACCGCGAGCCGAGTGTACAAGCTTTGAGAGTAAACAAATGATCATTCTGCGAGATCGGAATGTCGGCGACCGAGGGGCACCGGTGCCGTGAACGATCCCACCAAGCCAGACAGCGACTCAGTTGTCGCAGCGCAAGGGGCTCCTTATCCGGCGCCGTCTAACGCGTGGTACACCGTCGCTGTCTTGATGGTGATTTACGTCTTCAACTTCATGGATCGCACGCTCCTGAACTTCCTCGTAACCCCCATCAAAAAAGACCTGCAAAGCTCCGATACGCAAATGAGCTACCTGATGGGGTTCAGCTTTGCGTTGTTTTACACGCTGTTTGGGTTCCCGATCGGACGACTGGCCGACCGTGCGAATCGCAAGTCGCTCATCGGAGCCGGTCTGTTTCTGTGGACGATGAAGACTGCAGGCTGCGGCTTGGCCAAACAATACTGGCAGTTCTTGCTGTTGCGAGTGGGTGTCGGAGTCGGAGAAGCGGCACTGGGGCCGTCGGCCTACTCGATCATCACCGACTGTTTTCCCAAGGAAAAACTCGGCCGGGCGCTCAGTCTGTATTCGTACGGCATCTTCCTTGGAGCGGGCATCTCCGTGCTTGTGGGTGGCACCGTCGTTTATGGAGCGGACGCATGGCTGGGAGCCGGGGCAGATCGGCGTCTGCTTTGGCAGTCACGTCATTATTTCTGGCGGGCTAGGAATCCTGTTAGGCGGCTGGTATACCGACTACTTGTCGCGTCAGGGTTACACGGACTCGACGATGCGTGTCGGTCTGTTGGCCTCGGTACTTTGGATTCCCGCCGGTTTGGCCTATCCGCTTGTTAGCAACCCTTGGTTTTGCTGGGCCTTGATGGCATCTTCGTATTTCTTTGTCACGTTCCCGATCGGCTCTGCGGCTGCCGCAGTGGTGAACATCGTTCCCAACGCGATGCGTGGTCAAGCGACTGCGCTGTACTTATTCGCCGTTAACTTGATTGGACTGGGTATCGGCCCGTCAGCAGTTGCCTGGTGCACAGTTTATGTTTTCAGGGACGAAGCCAAGATTGGGTCTTCAATGATCGTTGTCGGAGTCGGAGCGCATGTGGCTGCGATTGCCGCCTTTGCGTTGGGATTGAGACCGTACCGCGAGAGCGTCGTGCGATTGAAGGAGTGGGAGCAGGGAAATGCGTAGTCTGCGCAGTCCGCGATCGCTTGACATGCTCGACTCGGAAAGCCAAGCTGTTTTTTTCGAACCGAAGGAGCCAAATCATGAGAGAAGCCGTCGTCGTGGCCAGTTCCAGAACACCGCTGGCTAAATCATTCCGCGGATCGTTTAACCTCACGCGCCCCGACGACCTGCTAGCGCAGTGTCTGACTCACGTGACGGACAAAGTTCCGCAGTTGCCCAAGGACGACATTGAAGACGTCATCGTCGGCTGTGCAAATCCGGACGGCCAACAGGGCTCCAACGTGGCCCGCGTGGCAGCCGTCCGTGCTGGGTTCCCAACCTCGATCGCTGCAACCACCGTCAACCGGTTTTGCTCGTCGGGTTTGCAGGCCGTGGCCATGGCCGCTCACCAGATTCTCCAGGAGGGTGCCAGCGCAGCCATCGGCGGCGGCGTGGAATCGATCACCGCGATGAAGCCCCGTGACAAGTCGGATCGCAATCCTTGGGTCGATGAAAACTGTCCTGGCGTTTACATGGCCATGGGAGACACTGCCGAGGTGGTGGCCAAGCGCTACGAAATCAGCCGCCAGGCACAGGACGAGTACTCCTTATCGAGCCAACAGCGTACAGCGCGGGCACAGAAAGAAGGCTTCTTCGACGCCGAGATCATGCCGATGGAAGTATCTCGAGGCATCATCGACAGGGAAACCAAGAAGATCATCGAGAAAGAGCAGCATCACGTTAGCGCCGACGAGTGCAATCGTCCCACGACAACGCTCGAAGCTTTG
>JBDOMX010000515.1:0-7990 GCA_039831615.1 Planctomycetaceae bacterium | reverse complement strand
CCAGTGGACAAACGTGTAGAACTCGGCGGGGGCCGCATCACTGATTAACGCGACCGAAGTCATGGACAGGTTTTCGTGTGGGTCGTGACGGAAATACAGGACTCAGTCTCCTGGAATTCCGATCCTCGCGTCAATCCCGACCATGAGCGAGTTGCTCTGCAGGACAAGTGGTCAGTAACCTGTTTCACGGCCCATTCAACCTCAATGCGTCGGACGACTCATGCCATCCACAGGATTGTTTCAACGAATGCGCGATCGCGTCACCGACACGGTACGCCATGCGGTGATCACTCATCACAAACGATCGGGCAATGTCCTGTTTAGCGATACCACGCTGCGCGACGGTGAACAGATGCCGGGCGCCACTCTGGAACCGGAGGACAAGCTGCGGATTGCCAAAGCGCTGGAGGCGGCCGGCGTGCATTCACTGGATGCTGGATTTCCGGCATCCAGTGAACAGGATGTTCAGGCCATCCGTCAAATGATTGGCGTCATCAAAAAGCCAGTCCTCACCGCACTGTGCCGCACCGTCAATTCCGACGTTGATGCAGCCGATCGGGCACTTGACGGAAATCCCGACCATAAGCGGGGCGTGAGTCTGTTTTGTGGAACGAGTCCTCTGCACCGACAGCACAAACTTGGAAAAGACCAGACCGAAGTCCTGAAGATTATTACGGACTCAATCAGCTACGCGGCAGACCGGTTCAAAATCATCGCGTTCAGTCCGGAAGACGCCAGCCGCACAGAACTTGACTACCTCTGCAAGTGCTATATCGAGGCGATCGACAGCGGAGCGACAACAATTGGATTTCCGGATACGGTCGGCGTTTTGACGCCCGAAAAGGCGTCCGACTTCATTAAGGCCATCCAGGACAAAGTTCACAATCTGGATCGCGCGCTGCTGGCTGTCCATTTTCACAACGACCTGGGACTGGCGGTCGCGAACACGCTGGCGTGTGTGAGTGAGGGAGCCAACGTTGTCCAGTGCACCGTGAATGGAATCGGAGAGCGTGCAGGCAATGCATCGCTGGAAGAAGTGGTCATGGCTTTGGCGATGCATCCGGATCAGTACCGACGCAGTTTTCGAGTGGACACCACCAAACTCGCTCCACTGTGTGCGCTTGTTGCAGAACTCACGGGAGTTATGATCCCGCGCATGAAACCCGTCGGTGGTGCGAATGTTTTTGCGACAGAAGCTGGTATCCATCAGGACGGATTGCTGAAGCATCCCGACACGTACCTGCCGTTTCGTCCCGAAGTCGTGGGTGCCGATGGGATTGAGCTGGTGCTCGGTCGGCACAGCGGTCGCCGAGCGGTTGCCCATCGTCTGGAAGCGATCGGGTTGTCGTTCAGCGACGACGAAGTGATGGAGGTCGTCGAACGCATCAAGCGGCAGCCCAAAGGGACAGTGGTTAATGACCAGCTCCTGCGACAGCTGGCCGGGTCGCTGCGGGAAGCAACATGACTCCAGCGCCGATTTATCTTGATAATGCGGCCACGAGCTTTCCCAAACCTGAAGTCGTGTATGAGGCGGTCGACTCTTACCAGCGGCGGATCGGTGCCGCATTCGGACGGGGAACACGCGGGGCCGACCACGCGGATTCTCTGGTGGATCGTTGCCGCCATCAACTGGCTGAGCTGATCGGCGCGACGGATCACCGGTCGGTTGCGTTTGTCTTCAACGCAACGGATGGCTTGAACCTCCTGCTGCGGGGAGTCCTGCGCGCCGCAGACCATGTGCTCACCACGACACTGGAACACAATTCCGTGTTGCGGCCCCTCGAGCAGCTTCGTCATCAATTGCCGATCACGGTGGAGCATGTGCCGTTCGATACAACCACCGGACTCATTGACGAAGTTGAATTTGAGCAGAGCTGTCGCCATCGTCCGCCGAATCTGGTGGTCCTGAACATGGCGTCGAATGTTACGGGGATCGTGCAGCCGTTGTCGGACCTGATTCCGATTGCCAGGTCGGTGGGCGCGATTGTTCTGGTGGACGCAGCACAGGTGGCGGGATGCGTGCCGCTGAACGTTGAGTCTCAGGACGTTGATTTGCTCGTGGCGGCCGGCCACAAGGGACTCGTCGGCCCCCTGGGAACGGGGTTTGTTTATGTGCGACCTTCAATTCAGGATCGCCTGATTTCGTTCCGTTGTGGAGGGACGGGGACGGAAAGCGAGTCGTTGCAGCAACCGGCGGAGATGCCGCAGTTGCTGGAAAGCGGAAACCTCAACATGCCGGGAATTGCCGGACTGAATGCCGCATTGACCTGGCGTAAGACCAGCGAATTCCAGAATCTGTTCCAGCGGCATCAAAATCAGATTCCTCAGCTGGTTCACGGACTGGCTGACATTCCGAATGTCACGGTCTATTGTGGCCACTCGGCGGCATCAGGAACGGGTGTGGTGTCGATTAGGATTTCGGACATTGAGCCCCACGAGGTGGCTGTCATTCTGAGCCAGTCATTCGGTATTCAGTGCCGGGCGGGACTGCATTGTGCGCCGCTGGCTCATCGCACGCTGGGAACGAAGTCGATGGGAGGGACAATTCGACTCAGTCCCGGCCTGTTCACGACGGACGAAGAGATTGAGCAGGCGGTGCAGGCGGTTTCCGAAATTGCCGCCGCCTGCTGAAAGAGTGGATATCGCGGACCGATCCGTGGCGATTGTGAAAACGATTGTGTCTGCTAAGCTGCCTCGTTTTCCCGAGTGCAACGACCGGCCACAGGGCCGCTTAGTCAGTAAGAAGACGGATGTCGGATTCTGCTTCAGCCAGCGATACTCTGCTGCAAAAAAATGATTCGTCGCATCACCAGCAGGATGTCATTCTGGTGATGGATTTTGGTGGTCAGACGACGCAGCTGATTGCGCGACGGGTCCGTGACAGGAATGTTTTCTGCCAGATCGTCCGTCACGACCTGACCGCAGACCGCATTCGGGAACTGAAGCCAAAAGGGCTGATCCTGTCGGGTGGTCCGTCCAGTGTGTATGACGACGATGCTCCTGGGATCGACCCGGAGATCTTCGAACTGGGAGTACCCATTCTGGGGATCTGTTATGGAATGCAGATCAGCTGCCAGGCACTGGGTGGCAAAATACTTCCGGCTGTTTCACGGGAATTTGGCCGTGCTCCGTGTCGTATTCAATCTGATCATCCACTTTTTGGCTCGATCCCGGAAACGTTCACTGCCTGGATGAGCCATGGAGACCAGGTCGGCGAGCTGTCCGATGCGTTCGAATCCATTGCCGCCACCGAGACCTGTCCGAATGCGGCAGTACGCCACGTCAGCCTGCCGATATTTGGTCTGCAGTTTCATCCGGAAGTGACTCACACGGATTGCGGAGGACAGTTGCTTGGTAATTTTGTCAATGAGGTCTGTGGCTGCGAAGGTTCGTGGGCGATCAGTTCGCTGATTGAACAGCAGACTGATCTCATCCGTGAACGGGTCGGGACCGACCGGGTCATTTGTGGATTGTCCGGAGGTGTGGATTCCTCCGTGGTGGCTGCCTTGATTTCCCGGGCCATCGGCGAGCGGTTGTCCTGCATCTTTGTCGACAATGGCCTGCTGAGAAAAGGCGAACGAGACCAGGTAGTCGCCGAATTCACCGACCACTTTAAGACAGACCTGCACGTGGTCGATGCCCGTCAGCGATTCCTGTCAGAACTTGCCGGTGTCACCGATCCTCAATCCAAGCGCATGATTATCGGTCGTGTGTTCATCGAATGTTTTCGCGACGAAGCGAAGGCGATTCCCAACGCAACGTATCTCGCCCAGGGCACTTTGTATCCGGACGTCATTGAAAGTGGTGCGAGTCCTGATGGCCCGGCCGCCACGATTAAGGCTCACCACAACGTCGGTGGCCTGCCTGCCGAACTGGGATTCGAATTGATTGAGCCTCTGCGGGATATGTTCAAGGACGAAGTGCGTCGGATGGGTCTTGAGCTGGGGCTGCCTGAAAAAATTGTTTGGCGGCATCCGTTTCCCGGTCCTGGTCTGGCGGTTCGATGTCTGGGCGAGATTACTGAAGAGCGGCTGGAGATCATTCGTGAGGCCGATGCGATTCTGATTGAGGAACTGCATGCCGCGCATCTCTACCGGGAGATTCAGCAGGCATTTGTCGTCCTGCTGCCGGTGCAGTCAGTCGGGGTGATGGGCGACGACCGGACCTACGAGAATGTGGCGGCCGTGCGTGCGGTTCAGACGGACGACTTCATGACCGCCGATTGGTTTGATTTTCCACACGATGTCCTGCAAAGAGTGTCCACTCGTATCATTAATTCGGTGCGCGGGATCAACAGAGTGGTCTACGACGTCAGTTCGAAGCCGCCGTCGACGATTGAGTGGGAATAGAGTCCGGTCAATTGAGAGAGAGAGTCTTCGATGTCTCCGTATCTGGCTGAATTCATCGGCACCATGATCCTCGTGCTGCTCGGCAATGGTGTGTGCGCGAACGTGAATCTGAGCAAATCGCTGGGGAAAGACGCTGGCTGGATCGTCGTGACCACCGGCTGGGGGCTGGCCGTAACGATCGCGGTCTATCTCGTCAATTCGATCAGCGGGGCTCATTTGAATCCCGCGGTCACCATAGCCCTTGCCACCATCGGTCGACTGGGGGATGTGAATCCCGGTGGCTATATTGCCGCGCAGATCGGAGGAGCATTCATGGGCGCGGTGCTCGTCTGGCTCACCTATCTGCAGCATTGGGGCGAAACCGAAGACCAGGGTGCCATTCGCGGCAGCTTCTGTACGGGGGCCCCGATTCCGCATACGGTGAGCAACCTGATCACAGAAGCGATCGGCACGTTTGTTCTTGTGCTGGGAGTTCTGGTGGTTCTCGGACCGCAGAATCTGGTGCCGGGTTCAGAGCTTCAGGAAGGACTGGCTCCGGCGCTTGTGGGGGTCATCGTCTGGTCCATCGGCTTGTCACTGGGCGGCTCGACCGGCTATGCGATCAATCCCGCTCGCGATCTGGGGCCGCGAATCGCACATGCCGTGCTCCCCATTCCGGGGCGCGGCAGCTCTGAATGGCACTACGCCTGGATACCGATTGTTGGCCCGGTGGCTGGAGGAGTGATTGCAGCTTTATTTTTTCAGGCGATCTGGCCGGCCAGCTAAACGACCAGCAGTTGGCGGGAGTCGCTGTGGACACGAAAAGCCGAGGTAACCCATGAAGTACATCCTTGCACTCGATCAAGGCACCACCAGTTCCCGTGCGATCGTATTTGACAAACGGGGAATGGTCGTCGCTGTCGCGCAGAAGGAATTCCCACAGCATTTCCCGCAGCCAGGTTGGGTCGAGCACAATCCTCTGGATATCTGGACCAGCCAGTTGTCGGTCGCGAAGCGGGTGCTGCGAAAAGCAAAGATTACTGCAAAAGATGTGGCGGCAATTGGAATTACTAACCAGCGCGAGACGACGGTTGTCTGGGATCGCAGGACAGGCAAGGCGGTCGGCAATGCGATCGTCTGGCAGGACCGGAGAACGGCAGGAATCTGCGACGAACTCCTGCAGAAGCGTGTCGATCGCACGATTCAAAAAAAGACGGGGTTGATTCTGGATGCCTACTTTTCAGCGACAAAAATCCAGTGGATCCTCGACAACGTGCCTGGAGCTCGCAAGCGGGCGGAGGCCGGAGATCTGGCGTTCGGAACCGTGGATTCGTGGTTGATCTGGCATCTGACGGATGGGGCCGTTCACGTGACGGATCCCGGCAACGCCTCTCGCACAATGATGTACAACATTCACACTGAAAAATGGGACAAGCAGCTGCTGCGCACATTCAATGTCCCCGAAAGCATGTTGCCGAGTGTCGAAACATCCAGTGGATTCCTCGGTGAGACGAGCGCGCTGGGCGGCCGGATCCCCATTGCCGGCGTGGCCGGAGACCAGCACGCGGCGTTATTCGGTCAGTGTTGTCTGCAGCCAGGAATGGTCAAGAATACGTACGGAACCGGCTGTTTTATGTTGATGAACACCGGAACGACTCCCGTGACTTCTAAGAACAGACTCCTGACGACGATTGCCTGGAAAATTGGTGACCGCACCGAGTACGCTCTCGAAGGCAGTATCTTTGTTGGGGGAGCCGTGGTGCAGTGGTTGCGCGACGGGCTGGGGCTGATTAAGTCTTCGGCCGACGTTGAAAAGCTGGCAGCTTCCGTCGCCAGCACGGATGGCGTCTATTTGGTACCGGCCTTTGCAGGGCTTGGAGCGCCGCACTGGGATCCGTATGCTCGCGGTACGTTGATTGGGCTCACTCGCGGAACCAATCAGGCTCACATTGCCCGCGCCGCCCTCGAAGGCATCGCCTATCAAGTCGCGGATATTGTCAAGGCCATGGAATCGGACGCCGGGCTCAGGCTAAAGCAGCTCCGCGTGGACGGCGGGGCGTCACTCAACGGGCTTTTGATGCAGTTCCAGGCGGATTTGCTGAGAGTCCCTGTCATCCGCCCGGTGGTTGAAGAGACGACTGCCCTGGGCGCGGCTTATCTGGCCGGGCTCGCTGTGGGGTACTGGAAAAACAAGAAAGACATCCAGGCAAACTGGCAGGAAGCGGCCCGATTCAAAGCCACCATGAAGCCCAAAGAAAGAGACCGGCTGATGGCTGGCTGGTCGCGTGCACTGGAGCGCGCGGGCAACTGGGTCCAAAGATAAGGGACAGGTAATTTTCCAGCCTGGCCTGATCAGAAAGAATCCACGATGACCACAATCGATCCCGCACGAATCAGCGGTCGCGCCAAGGCGCCCGACAGCGATGAGACCCGCCGGGCTATGGCTGCCGCCGATACCGCCACCGCCCGGGAGCTCAAGTTTAAGCTGGCGGCTGCCTATCGGATGCTGGCCGATCATGGATTGGACACCGGTGTTGCCGGCCATATCAGCGTCCGTGTTCCTGATGCCCCGGATTATTTTTGGGTCAATCCATTCGGCCTGCTGTTCGAAGAAGTGACCGCCGAACAGTTGGTGCTGGTGAACAAACAGGGTGAAATTGTAACCGGCTGGCCGCTGATGAATTATGCCGGATTCTGTATCCATTCCGCCATTCACCACGCCCGGCCGGATGTTAATTGTATTGTGCACTCTCACCCACCTGCCGGAACCACCTTGAGCGCTCTGGGAGTTGAACTAAAAATGCTGGACCAGGGCACCTGTTCCTTCTATGAAGACCACGTGGTCTATCAGGACTACGAAGGCATAGTGATCGATCCGTCTCTGGCGACGGGCATGGTGCAGTCTTTGGGAGATCGCCGCGCGGCGATTCTCGTGAATCATGGACTGCTCACCTGTGCAAGTTCCATTGAGCAGGCCATGACGGATTTCATTGATCTGGAACGTGCGTGCGAAATCAATCTGCGTGCATTGGCGACTGGGCAGGACCTGCGGGAGGTGCCGGACGAATCCGCTCGTCAGGCGAAGTCTGTGTTGACTAATCCGATGCGCTGGGCGTTTTCATGGCAGGCCCTGATCCGGCAACTTGACCGACGAACAACAGTACCGTTTGCTCCATCAAGCTGGGGCGGTGTCGCTGGAATTCCAGGCGTGGAAATGATCCGACAGTCGTTGCAGAACATGCCCGGCACGTAGCCCTTGGATAATCCACAGCCGGCGATAAAGAAACACGGGACAACGGATCTGTTGAGACAAGGAGATCCACTGTTTCGTACAGTAAAACAACGAGCGAATCGATACTGTTGACGCGACGAGATTGCTGCCGAGGACCGAACGAAATGTGCGTCGTGACGGACGCCCGACAGATTCCTTAACACTCGCTCGGGAGAGAGCGAGTGTTCGACAATTTGAAAACGAGACGAGCAATTGAATGTCAGAAAACGTGAATGCCAACGTCATTTCAGCCACCAGCGAAACATTTCGGGCAGACGTTGTCGAAGCCTCGATGCAGCTACCGATCGTCGCCGATTTTTGGGCAGAATGGTGTGCTCCGTGTCGGCAACTGATGCCCGTTCTGGAGAAACGGGCGGCGGAGTGTGGCGGG
>JBDOMX010000749.1:3743-7992 GCA_039831615.1 Planctomycetaceae bacterium | reverse complement strand
ACGAACGGTCGTTTGTTCACGAACTGTCCGGATCGCCGCAGTCATGGGCAGTGCATGAAACGGTCGTTGATTTGTTCCGTCACAGTGTTCAAAACGGTCCGGATGCGGTCGCTGTTGAACAGGAGTCGCAGACTCTGACTTATGCGCAGCTCGACAGGGAATCGGACACACTGGCCATGGTCCTCGCCGGCTGGTCGCCAGGCGAAAAGGCCATGTCCGCACCGGGCAACCGCGGGCCACGTCCCGTGGTGGCCATCTGCATGTCGCGGTCGATTCAGATGGTTGTGGCTGTGCTGGGAGTTCTCAAGGGAGGCGGCTGCTACGTTCCCGCTGAGCCAAATTTACCCTCCGCGCGAATTCGACGCATTGTTTCCGACTCGGGCAGTTCACTGGTCCTTACGGACGAGCACACGAATGCCCGCTGTGCTGCGTTGGGAATAGCGACTCTGTGTCTTGCGGATCCGTCATCTACCGCCGCCCCTGCCGACTCCGTTCGGGCCACCGATTTACGACCGTGTCAGGATGACACCGCATACACAATTTATACATCGGGTTCGACCGGAGTACCACAGGGTGTCGTCGTCGATCACGGCTCGCTGGCTCACTACGTGCACTGGGCCGCCAAAGTTTACACCGCAGGAGAGCCACTGGCCTTCCCGCTGTTTTCTTCGTTCGGCTTCGACCTGACCGTGACATCCCTGTTTGTGCCGTTGACAACAGGCGGCAGGATCGTTGTCTATCCCGGTCCGATCGAACCCCACAGGGCCGACCTCTCGGTGATCGACGTATTCACCGACAATCACGTCGACGTGGTCAAGTTAACTCCATCTCATTTGTCGCTTGTCCGGGGGTTCGACCTCGGTGAGTCCCGGATTCGCGTGCTCGTCGTCGGTGGTGAAGACTTTCGTACGGATCTGGCCCGTTCGATCAGCGACAACTTCGGGGGTGAGATTAAGATATACAATGAATATGGCCCGACTGAGGCAACTGTGGCTTGCGCGCTGCACAAGTTCGACGCGAAGATCGATACGGCTGCATCCGTTCCGATCGGCCGACCGGCCGATCATGCTCTGATTCACGTGACGGACGAGTCCGGCGAACCCACACCGGTAGGCGTGTCAGGAGAAATCCTGATTGGAGGAGCCGGGCTTGCCCGAGGCTACCTGAATCAGGCCGAATTAACGGCCGAACGCTTCATTGACAGCCCAGCCCTCGGAGGCCAGCGGCTGTATCGGACCGGGGACGTCGGACGATGGCGATCGGATGGCGTACTTGAGTACCTCGGGCGACGCGACCGGCAGGTTAAAATCGCAGGTGTCCGGATTGAACCTGGAGAAGTTGAATCTGCTCTTGAGGCACATCCCATGATCGACAGCTGTTTCGTTCGTTTGGAAGACGTCGATGCGGCTGCCGCAGTCCGATCACAGGTCAAGTACTGCGTTGACTGCGGATTGCCGTCCAACTTTCCCGATGTTTATTTCGATGATCGCGGCCAGTGCAGCCACTGTACAGCTTTCAATCTCTGGAAGGAAAAGACGACACCGTGGTTTCGTACGATGGAAGATCTCGCCGAAGTCTTCGACGCAGCACGCTCAGAGATCACTGCGTCACGTGAACCGGAATACGACTGTCTTTCACTGCTCAGCGGGGGAAAGGACAGCACGTATGCATTGTGTCGCCTGGTCGACATGGGACTGAACGTCCTTGCATTCACGCTCGACAACGGATACCTGTCGGACCAGGCGAAAGCAAACATCGACCGGGTCGTCTGTCGTCTGGGTGTAGACCATATTTATGGCTCCACGCCGGCGATGAACACGATCTTCGTTGACAGTCTGAAGCGGCACGCCAACGTCTGCCAGGGGTGTTTCAAGACGGTTTACACGTTGAGTGTACAGGAAGCCCGCAGCCGAGGCATTCGACACATCGTCACCGGATTGTCACGCGGGCAGTTATTTGAGACGCGGCTGACGGAAGATCTGTTCCGTCAGGCCGATTCAGACCTGCGCATAATTGACGAGACTGTTCTTGAGGCTCGCAAAGCCTACCATCGCGTGGACGACGCTGTCTTCCGACATCTTGACACCGATATGTTCATGGATGACCGAGTCTTCGAAGAGGTGAACTTTGTCGATTTCTTTCGTTTCTGCGACGTCGCCCTGACGGAGATGCTGTCGTATCTGCAGCGCCGTGTGAACTGGGTCAGGCCAGCGGATACAGGACGGTCGACAAACTGCCTCATCAATGACGTCGGGATCCACATTCACAACAAGAAGAAAGGATTTCACAACTACGCCTTCCCCTACAGCTGGGACGTCCGGACGGGCCACAAAACCAGGGAAGAGGCTCTGCACGAGTTGAACGATGAAATCGATGTCAATCGCGTCCGCCAGATTCTTGATGACATCGGTTACGTCGCTGACGATCCCCCAGCTGAACGTCATCAACGTCTGATCGCATGGTACGTCGGTCCGGCATCAGTCAGCGAGGACGAGGCTCGTCAGCACGTCGCCAGACGACTGCCATCACACATGCTGCCCTCGAGATTCGTCCGCATCGATGCATTGCCACTGACTATCAACGGAAAAGTCGACCATTACCGTCTGCCGCCACCTGCAGATTCGCCGCCGCCGTCGACATCCGCCAACAGCCCTGACGAAATGAGCGAAGTTGAGGAGATTATTTCGAAGATCTGGTGCGACGTTCTGCGGACGACTGCAATCGGACTTCATAATAATTTCTTTGAAGTGGGTGGAGATTCATTGCTGGCGATGTCGGTTGTCACCAGAGTTAACGAAGCATTTCAGGTCGAGCTGCCGATCGCCAGCATCTTTGAAACATCCAGTATTTCAGAACTGTCGGTATCGGTGGTTGAACGGTTGCGTGCCGAAATCGGCTCGGACGACCATCGCTTCGATGCAACTCAGTCAGTCGTTCCCGCTCACGCGGAGTCACCTCGCCATGAGTGAGCAACCACGTTCGACCGGTCTGTCGGCACGACAAACCCTGCTGTTGCGGGACCGCCTGCGGGCCGCACGTACGGCTGCGGTCGCGCATGACCCGATACCACGACAAAGCCGGCAGAACACCAACCCCACGTCGTTCGGGCAGCAACGACTGCATTATCTGTACGAACTTTACCCGGAAAGCAGTGCGTACCATCTCCAGCTGCGGTGCACTATCAACGGCCCGCTGGACGTGGCCCGGCTCGGCAGCGCGCTGGCCGGCGTCGTTGCACGCCACCAGACTCTGCATTCGGTCATTCGATGGATCGATGGAGAACTCCGGGCAGAACCACGGCCCGAACTCTCCCTGGAGACGACGGTGATCGATGTAACCGAGCTCGGTTCAGTCGATCAGAACCGCGCAGTGGACAAATCCGTCACTGCCGACGGCCAGCAACGATTCGAATTGCACACTGTTTTTCCGGTCAGAGCAACAGTTCTGCGTCGGTCGCCGGCTTCACATGTCCTGCTGCTGACGTTTCATCATATCGCCGTCGATGAACGTTCGCTGGACCTGATCCTGCAGCAGATTGCAGACGGATATTCGACCACTGATCCGACAAACTCTCAGACCGCTGACGTTGACGGTCCGACCTACGCGGACTTTGCCGCATGGCAGCGCCAAAGCTCGACCGATCTCATCGCTGCCAGGCAGTACTGGTGTTCAAGGCTTCAAAAACCACCTGCCGAGATCCACCTGCCAGTTGATGATAGCTCACTCGACACATCAACACTTCGCGGTCATCAGGTCTCCGGTGAGATCCCTCTCAACGTCGCCGCTCAACTGCGACAACTGGCTGTCGAACAGAACGTGACACCGTTTATCCTGCAGCTTGCCGCATTCAACGTCCTGCTGCATCGCTACTCAGCTGCGACTGATCTTGTCGTCGGCACACCGGTGAGTAACCGTACGCGCCCCGAACTCCGGAATGTGGTCGGATTCTTCGTGGAGACGTTGCCACTTCGATCGGACCTGTCAGGACAACTCTCATTTGTCGATCTGTTGCAACAGGTTCGTCACACGGTGACCGAAGCATTTCAGCACGCGGTCCTGCCGTTTGAAAAGATCGTGAAAGCGGTCAATCCCGAACGGATTTCCAGACGCAATCCGTTGTTTAACGTCATGTTCGCATCCCAAACAGTGCCAAACACGATTCAACTCGCCGACGGGCTGACGCTGACACCACAGATCATTGACTCCGGTGCTTCCAAGTTCGATCTCACCATGTTTGCCGGGGATTTGT
>JBDOMX010000749.1:0-3733 GCA_039831615.1 Planctomycetaceae bacterium | reverse complement strand
GGATTTGTCGAGTCAACGCGGTGTGACCATCGAGTACAGCGCAGACCGGTTTCGCAGGGAGGCGATGGAACGCTTTCGGGACCACTGGATGGAACTGCTCGCATCGATCGCCGACAGTCCGGATTCACCCGTTTCACAGCTGAACCTGCTATCAGCATCCGAATGTCGCCGCCTTGCGACCGTCATACAGGATAGCGATCGTACATCATTGCCGGTCGAGTGTATTCACGAACTCATCGAAAACCAGGCGGCACACCATCCTGAACGGACCGCCATGACCTGGCAGGATCGTTCGTTTTCCTATGCCGATCTGAACGCTCTGGCTAGCGTTGTCGCTCAACAGCTGCGAGCTGACGGGTTGTTGGGCGACACCTGTGTCGCCGTCTGCCTCGAGCGATCACCAGCGCTGCTGGTGGCGATCCTGGGAATTCTGAAGGCCGGCGCCGCCTACTTACCACTCGATCCGGCGCAACCTGATCTGCGCCGTCAGCAGATCCTGCAGGACTGTCAGCCCGGCGCGGCCATCGTTCAGTCAGCGCATGCGGCTCTGTTCGACAACTTTACCGGCACGTTGTTTCTCAGCCAGTCACCCGACGAATCAACATTTCATCGGTCTCGTGCCGTCGACAGCGGCTCGCACCAGGCAGTGGAGTTTTCACAGAGCGGAAGCGTGGCCGGTTCAGTGGCACAGCCCACGACTGATCAACCGGACTCTCTTAACTTCGGCAATGGATCGGATAAAGATTCTCCGGCAGCATCGAGTGCCACTCTCGCCTACGTCATCTACACGTCCGGGTCCACAGGAATACCCAGAGGAGTTGAGGTAACACACGGGAGCCTGGTCGCGTCGACAATAGCCCGCTTCAACTACTACGCAGAATCACCACAGAGGTTTCTGCTGTTGTCGCCCTGTTGGTTCGACAGTTCTGTCGCAGGGATCTTCTGGACACTGTGTACCGGCGGAACACTGGTGCTTCCACCTCCGCAACTTGAGCATGACATCGCTGCCCTGGCCGACCTGATCGCAGAACAAAAAGTCACTCACGCACTTTGTCTGCCTTCGCTGTACGAAGTGCTGCTCGACCATGCAGCCGACAGGATCTCTCCATCACTCAGAACAATGATCGTCGCCGGAGAGCCATGCAGTCCGCGTGTGGTGAGAAAACATTTTGCCAGGCTGTCCGGGACTGAACTATTCAACGAATACGGTCCGACGGAAGCGACCGTCTGGAGTACTGTTCACAAAGTGTCCTCCAGTGACGTGGACATCGTCCCCATAGGAACACCGGTACCGGAAATATCAGTGTTTCTGCTGGACAGCAACCTGCAGCCGGTCCCCGACGGAATCCCCGGAGAGGTCTGTATCAGCGGTCCGCATCTCGCACGAGGGTACCGCAATCGGCCCGATCTGACAGCAAACGCCTTTGTTTCGAATCCGCTCTCGGAGTTCCCATCGACCCTGATGTATCGAACAGGTGACCTGGCAACGCAGCGCAGCGACGGGTCACTGATCTTCCTGGGGCGCATCGACAATCAGCTCAAGATCAATGGCCATCGAGTTGAAGCAGAAGAAATAGAAAGTGCCCTCGCCTGCCATCCCGGAGTGCGTGATGTCGTCGTGGGTGTAGTCCAGGTGGGACCGATTGTTGTCAACTCTGACGTCGCATCGCTTGCTGAGGCGCTGGAACAGATGCCAGACGGCGAAGCGGAGGCTTTGCTGACGCGGGCAGAATCTCATGACGTAAAAACAGGGGACGCTGACAGCGCCCGCACCGTGACTCACCGAGAAAACGGCGTGGCAGTAACATTCGAACTGCCTGGCGAAAACTACATCGCCACGCCACGGCCCCGTCAGCGAAAGTGGCTGCTCGGTCAGGCTCTCAGGGAAGCTGCAAGTGACCTGCAGCATTTGAAGGGTCTTGCAGATCAGTTCGTTGTCGGCAACGATGAGCCACACGTTCCTCGCGACATTGCATCGGCCATGCTGACCGAACAGGAAATCATGGAGGACTGGCAGTATCCCTTGATGAAGGCGATGGCTCACTACGCTGCGGAAGCCCACGGCGACGTACTGGAGATCGGTTTTGGTCGCGGTGTGTCAGCTGAGTTGATGCAGAACGTTGGTGTCCGATCACATACCATCGTCGAAGTTAATTCCCACAGCATTGCCAATTATTTCGATCCGTGGCGCAGGCAGTTTCCCGATCGCGACATTCGAATGATCGAAGGACGCTGGCAGGACGTGCTGGATCAGCTGGAGGACTACGACAGCGTGTTTTTTCACGCCTTTCCGCTGGATGAAGCCGAATTTGTCGAGTACGTCGCCAACAGCGTTACGTTCGCGGAACACTTCTTTCCCACCGCCGCCCGTCTGCTGCGTGACGGAGGAGTGTTTACATACCTGACGACTGAAATTGATTCTCTGAGCCGCCGGCATCAAAGGAGTCTCTTCCGGCATTTTCGAGAGCTTCAGTTCCGACTGCAGCCGTTGTCGGTGAGTCCGGACACAAAAGATGCCTGGTGGGCTGACTCCATGGTTGTTCTGCGAGCCATCAAGTAGCTCATCGTTGAGAGAGTTTCGATCATGACGCGCTACGACGAACGCATACGAGCGATGACTGTCGAGCAGCGAGCATTCCTCGCGCGACAACTCACCACACCAGCAGATCGCGTCCTGTCGGAATCTTCACCTCAACTCGTCGCATGGTTTGTTGCCGACGCGCAGGACCTGGATCCGGACATGCTGCGCCGGACAGCCGAGCAGCGACTGCCACGAGCAGTGATTCCCGGCCGAATGGTACGGGTTCCCTCGATTCCGCGAACTTCAACGGGCAAAGTCGATCGCAAACAACTGGCATCGACGCCGCTGGCTCCTCAACCGGAGCGGAATGACACAGTTCGCCAGCTGTCATCGTTGGAATCGCAACTGCTCAGTGTGTTCAGAGAGGTCCTGAACAATCCGCAGTTGACAGTGCATGATGACTTCTTTCAAAACGGAGGCGACTCTCTGGCGACCATCCGAGTGATCGCGCTGTGTGGTGAAATCGGAATTCGCGTCACACCAGGTGCTGTTCACGATGCTCCCACCGTTGCAGAACTGGCAGGCTGTCTCTCGGAATCCTGTCAGGAACGTGTGCAGGAGCACACATCATCAGAGCCCGGAACGGCAGTTGATTCTGACGAGACACGACCCGGACCTCGTCATTCCGTACGAACGATACCGAATTCCGACGAGCAGAAGTCGTCGGCAACGGGCGTCAGAAGAGCGATGCTGGTGCCACTCAGTAATTACTCGGACAAGCCGCCGTTGTTTCTGGTTCCCGCAGGGGGTGTCTCGGTCTCCGGAGTGCGGCACCTGGCCCGCGAAATCAGTGAATTCACCTGTTACGCCCTCGTGACCATGGAACCACAGGCCACTGTCCAGTTAAGAGTGGAAGAGCTGGCACAGGCGTTTGTTGCGGAGCTTCGCAGCAAGCAGCCGACCGGTCCTTATCGAATCGCAGGCATCTGTGAGGGAGCGTACATCTGCTGGGACATCGCGCGGCAGTTGTCGGCCGAGGGCGACGACGTCAGCTTCCTCGGTCTCTTTGATACACCGAATCCAGCCCATTGCTCATTAGCAAAGATTCCAGATCCACCAGTTAGACCAGTATTACCGCCCCCTGGAGTTACTGCTTCGTCAATGTAGTCTCCATCAATCCATAGTTTAATTCTACCAGGACCAGTGCTTAGA
>JBDOMX010000675.1:0-1909 GCA_039831615.1 Planctomycetaceae bacterium | reverse complement strand
GTTGCACCTGATCGTCGCGAATGCGCTGGGGGTCGCCTTCGCAGATTTGAGGTCGCAATCGCTGCCCCCACAATGCCGAAATGGTCCCGCGTTCGGTGTCGAGTCGAATGCCGGGGCGAAAGTCCGGAGAACGGCGTCCAACGAGGTCCATCACCTCGGGATCACCTCCGGTAAGAGGGGGCAGATTGTCGCGTTGCGGGCTGTTGATCATGTTCAGCGCGGCCGTGATGTAGTTCGCCGCCGGTTGTCCAATACGGGCTTGCCAGTCGACAGAGTAGGCGAACAACACGCGGCGCGTCAGGTTCGAACCCATTCCCATTGTGAAAAACTGCCATCGAGAACCGTCAAAGACGGCATGTGATCGGGAAAAATCGAATTCGTGTGGCGGCAGGGGTTGCAGGATCGGAAAAACGCGGCGGCTGCGCGCGCGGCCAGACAGCAGTCCTTCGGTCATATCCAGTGTACTGTCGCGGATCGGCAGAAAATTGCCGGTTGTCTGATCCACCAACAACGGCCCGCGGACCACGGGGTGTTGAATGAAGGGATCCTGGTCAAACAGTGGCGGACGACCGTCCTCGGTCAACATGGTCGCTGAGGTGGGCCAATTGCCGGGGTGCGGATCGTCTTGTCCAGTTCTCAGCTCGAGGCTCCGCCACACCGCCTGCCGCGCATTGACATGTGTGCGGACCTTCCAGGCTCCGGCGGTACCGATGAGCATCATCAAGGCCATCACGAATAGCATGATCGGCAAATACAGAACCAGCTCCATGGGAGCCAGGCCGCTCCGCGGATGATTCATGTGTATTGACGATTGCACACGTCGCCGCATGTCCGTTCCTCAATGTGTGCTGATTTTCTTGATGTCGTTGATCGTGGCATCGCCGAGATTCGGCGGACGAAAGTCCTGGAATGGGCCTCCCGGATTCGATTGCAGAATCTCAGGCAATGTGGCCACCGTGGCCGGGACAAGCCGCACGGTCCAGTTCTGGTTGAGCATATCCCAGTAGGTTGGCCAGTTTTCTCGAGGCCAGCGTTCCAATTCCGGCGATTGATCTCCGGGTTGAGGCGGCGGTTGTGGAAGGTCGATGCCACCGTCAAAGCCAAAACTGCCGCCCAGACCGATACGTTGTGTCGAACTTCCGCTGCCGCCGTAAGTTAAGAAACGGCGCGGAAAGGGGAGATACAGTTGGACCTGGGCGAATGTCAGGGCGTCCGCGTGTTGTTTGAGTGGATTGCGGAACAGGCCTGGTCCCGTTTCTCGCGGATGGCGGCGATAAACGGTAGCTACGAAATGGAAGTCGGTTTCCAAATAGGTCCGGATATCGAATCGCTGCTGTAGCAGCGACATCAGCGTCGGACGATCGGCTTCTCTTCGGCGCGACAGTCCCATTTCCAGTTCCAGATTTCTGAGGATGTCCTCGATTCCCCGTTGACCATCAACGAATCGCATCTGCATCGGTAAATTCGTTTCCGGGTACTCTTCGACCAGCAGTTTTTCGAGGGCCGCGCAGGTCAAGATCCGCCAGATATTGCTGAACTGCGACATCTGACCTTCTCGGTCGAACAACTGCAGTTTGTCCCGGTTCCATTGTTCGAGATAATACTTCGCCAGCTGGCGGCGTTGTTCGACGGCGGCCTCAAAATATCGGTCGGGATTCGGGACCGCGGAAAAGTCGGATTGGGACGGGTCGGGATCGACGATTGGCAATGTACGCGTTTGCGGATCGAGTTCGTCCGTCACAAACAGGGGTTCCACCGATGTCCGCCACAGCACACCTCCTTGATGTCCGCGCTCAGACGACGCCGGTCCGCGTCCACCGCATGCCACGCCGGGTTTACCCCGTCAGTCTCCTTCTGCGTCAGCATCGAAAACGACGACAGCACGTTCTGCACGATCGACCACGCCTTC
>JBDOMX010000148.1:0-1909 GCA_039831615.1 Planctomycetaceae bacterium | reverse complement strand
GTGGGCCTTCCCTATCGCAGCTAATGGGACGCATACTGGCCGCACATGAGCGCCAGGAGCGCGGTCCTGACCCTGAGCCCGTTCTCCATCTGCCCGGACGCGTGAGAGTGACATTCCAGGCAGCGCGTCTCCAATAGCGGTGCGATCTTCTCCCGAAAGAAGGTGAAATCATCTTTCTCATCTGAGTACGACCTCGCCGGGACTGCGAACAGCAGGCCGGCGATCAATGAGATAGCACACACAGGTTTCATCGCAATATCGTCTGTAAAACCGGGGCCAGGTTCAAGAACTTCGTTCAGAGTAACATTTCGGCGGCAAACCACTGGAGGATTGCTCAATTATAACTCGTGGTACACAATAAAGCTGCAGAAGAACCCACCAGCAGCCGGCAACGGATCCCTCCCGGAACCTGTCTTTGATCTCCCTCCACCGTCCTGCAGCAACAAAGTCCGCCCCGATGCCTCGCCCACTCCAAATCCATCTCCCGATGCTGATCGCTCTGTTTGCCTGGCTCAGCTGTCCTCAGAGTTCGTTGTCCGCAGACGCTGAAAAAGACAGCAGTGCCGAGGAAGTGCAGTCGGCGGAAACGGCAGACGAAAAGCTGCCGGAGGGGCATTCCAACCACGGAGAGATTTTCAATGAGGGACCTCGCCAGGCGGCTTATCTGATGGATGGTGTTGGCAGGATCAGTTTTGGCGTGACTTCCGATCTGCCGAAAGCGGTGGCCTTTGTTGTCCAGGGTGTCGGGCAGCTCCACGGGTTCTGGTACTTCGAATCTGAACGCTCATTTCGACAGGCAGCCGCCATCGATCCCCAATGTGCCATTGCTTACTGGGGCATGGCCATGTCGAATCGCAAAAACGCTGATCGAGCCAAAGGATTCATCAGCAGGGCCATGGAGCTCAAGGACGATGCCTCACGTCGTGAGCAACTCTACATCGAAGCATTCGACCGCTACATCAACGCTGCGGACGAGGAAGACACCGAAAAGGAAGAGCGAGCGGCCAAATACATTGAAGATCTTGAAGATCTGCTGTTCGAGTTTCCTGATGACATCGAAGCGAAGGCTTTTCTTTGTGAGTTTCAGTGGTCGGCCCGCAGAGACGGTCTGGAGTTCAACAGTTATCTGGCGGTCGATGCACTCATTCAGCAAATCCACGCTGTCGAGCCTTTGCATCCGGCTCACCATTATCGCATACATTTGTGGGACAGGAAGAAAGCCGAAATGGCACTGGAAGCAGCGGCGCATTGTGGTCCGGCCGCTCCAGCGATCGCTCACATGTGGCACATGCCAGGCCATATCTATTCGCGACTTCATCGGTATCACGATGCTGTTTGGCAGCAGGAGGCATCTGCCCGAGTCGATCATGCGCACATGATGAAAGACATGGTTCTCCCGGATCAGATTCACAATTTCGCTCACAACAACGAGTGGTGTATCCGCAATCTGATTCACATCGGTCGAGTTCACGATGCCATTGATTTGGCAAAGAACATGATCGAGCTTCCTCGACATCCCGAATACAACCACATCGAGGAGTCCGGCAGTTACAAATACGGACGTCAACGACTTCTCGGCGTTCTGCAAACATTCGAACTGCACGAGGATCTCATTCGACTGGCTGACAGCTCCTGGCTGCAGCACACTGGCGACGAAACAGCGGACCTCGCGGTTGATCGCGCACTGGCCGCGGCCTGCGTGTCGACGGGGCGCGTTGCTGACGCTGAGTCAGTACGCGAGAAACTGAGCGCCCAACTGGAAGAATTGAAGAAACCGCAGCCCGAGGATGCTGATGACGCCGACAAAACGACTGTCAGCGACGAGAAGGACGAGAAGGACGAGAAGGACGATGAGGACGATGAGGCGATCAGGAAAGCAGCCGACGCCGCAAAAAAGAAACACGACACT
>JBDOMX010000063.1:0-1909 GCA_039831615.1 Planctomycetaceae bacterium | reverse complement strand
CCAAACGAGACTGGCACGCTCAGGTTTCGTGCGGTAACGATCCGGATTGCAGCCGACCGAGCCGGTGATCGCATAGCTCACCATATCCGCCGTGCCATCGTGTTCAAGGCAGGTTGAAAAACAGTTTTTGGCCGAGCATGATTGCACAGTCGGCGTTACACTCATCGTCCTGACCGAATTGAGTTGTCATTCACGACCTGGAGACATTCCTGTGAACGACCGTCGAAACCCACGTTCTCAGCCAACGCGAAACTCTCGTCGCCGTTTTCTGGGCACCGTCGGCACCGCTGCGGCGTCGATCATCGTGCCGGAGTCTGCGCGCAGCCGTCTGGCGACTCTTTCGAAACCGGTTCGACTGGGGATGATCACGGACCTCCACCAGGACACGATGCACGACGGTCCGGAACGCCTTGGCAGGTTTCTGGCGGCCATGAAGGCAGATTCACCGGATGCCATCATTCAGCTGGGTGATTTCGCCGTGCCGGCAGAAGCCAATCAGCCCCTGATCGATTCGTTCAATCACGCTCACCCCATTGCCATGCACGTGCTGGGAAATCATGACGCCGACGGTGGATACACCTATGCACAGACGCTTGCCGCCTGGGGCATGAAACACCGCTATTACTATCGAGACATCGATGGCCTGCGCATCATCGTCCTCGACGGGAACGAAAAGCCGCCGAATCACGACGGCGGGTATCCGTCGCATATCGGACCGCAGCAGATGGACTGGCTGCAAACCACGCTGCACAGTCATGAAGGTCCGATCCTCGTTTTAAGTCATCAGCCATTGGCCGGTCCGTGGCCAGTCGACAATGCCGATGATGTCCAGACGGTGCTGAGTTCAGCGGCCGACCGTGTCCTGTTGGCGGTCAATGGACACTCGCATCTGGATTATCTGGTCCGTGAAAAAGGCGTCGGTTACCTGCATCTGAATTCCGCGTCGTACGTGTGGGTGGGACGAGATTTCCAGCGCACAACGCACAGCGCTGAAATTCACGCCGCGTATCCGAAACTGGCGTCCGCCTGTACGTATCGAGACCCGCTCTTTACGACACTGACCATCGATCCGGCCACCGGACGAATCGATGTGCAGGGATGCGACAGTCAGTGGGTTGGTGAATCGCCTGCGGAGCGTGGACGGGACAAGCATCCCGATCTGCTTGACGGAGAGCAGATCGTCCCGAAAATCCGTGCGCGACAAATCCGCAGGATCGCCACATAGTTGATCAGTTCATCGTTTCACTTGTTGAGGGCCCGCCATGCCAGTCAATCGCCGTCAGTTTCTCCGACAGTCCGCTCACGTCGTCGCCTCCGCCGCTTTGGCGGGATACAGTCATTCCGCCTTGAGAGCCGATGGCAGCGTGGCCAGCGGAAAACACTTTGAGGTCACGGGCATCGAACGCACAACGGTTCGACTGGAATACCGCCCGGTTCCGTATCGTGCGATGAGTCGCGAGCTGCCTCACTGGCGTTACGTCGAAATCTGCGACGTCACGCTGAGCTCCGGCATCACCGGCACCGGTGAAACGATGCTGTTCTACACGTGGGGCACGCCGTCTGACGAGGCCGTCAGCAATGCCATCGGAAAGAACGCCGTGGACCTGATGTGGGAGGAAGGGCTGGGAGCCGGGCTGCAAATGGCACTGTTCGATGCCGTGGGCCGCACGGCCGGAGTGCCGGTTCACGCCCTGATGGGACCGCAGGTGCATGACACGACGCCGCTGTCCTGGTGGAACATTGACACGTCCGCCGCTGACATGGCACTGGACTGCGCCGAAGCCCTCCGACTGGGTTACATGTCCTATAAGACGAAGGGACGCCCGTGGTTTGACATATTTGAGCAGCTCGAGGCGGCGACGAAAGTCGTGCCGCCGGAATTCAAGATCGACATGGACTTCAATGACAG
>JBDOMX010000294.1:0-8000 GCA_039831615.1 Planctomycetaceae bacterium | reverse complement strand
TTCCAGTGCGTTCCAGCCAGGCGGGGGCTTCGTCTACAATATGAGCTACATCATCATGATTTACTTCTTCTGCTACTTCTGGACCGCGATTACTTTCAATCCGAAGGATATGGCGGATAATCTGAAGGACATGGGCAGCTTCATTCCCGGTTATCGTCCGGGAGCGCGCACTGCCGTGCATCTGGAACAGGTGATGACGCGAGTCACTTATGCCGGGGCGGCGTTTCTGGCCATCATCGCGGTCATTCCGACAATCATCTCCACGACGTTGACGAACGGTGATTTCCGGGCAGCTCAGTTCTTTGGCGGCACCGGGCTGCTGATTATCGTTTCGGTGGCATTGGACCTTGTCCAGAAAATTGACTCGCACCTGATCATGCGGAATTATCCGGGATTGCTGGATACCGATGAATAAGCGGCGAGATCAAAGTCCAATGGTGAATTTGGTTCGGTTGGCGCTGGATGCAACTGCCGGTAATGGCCTGTACGTGACAGCCACCTGATCGTTCCAGTATTTGTTCGTCAAAATTGAAACGCACACACGCTTAGGCTGTCGTCTGGCAGTCTTGACACTCAGACTTCACACAAGAGTCAGGCAATGAAAGTACGATCAAGCGTAAAACGCATCTGCGAACACTGCAAAACAGTCCGTCGTCGCGGAAGAACGTACGTGATTTGTACGGCTAACCCTCGACATAAACAGCGACAGGGCTAGAGTCCCTGAACTCAGAATTCTCGGAGCGATACTATGCCTCGTTTGCTGGGGGTCGATGTCCCCAACAACAAGCCTACCTGGATTGCGTTGACTTACCTTTACGGTGTGGGTCGCGTGTTGGCCGTCAAGATCTGCTATGAACTTGGCGTAGATCCTCAGATGCGCGCTGGCGAGTTGTCGGAAGACGAAGTCAGCCGAATTACAAATCATCTGGACAAGAACTACACAGTGGAAGGCCCGTTGCGCCGCAAGGTGCAACAGGACATTGGCCGCCTGCGTGAGATTCAGTGCTATCGTGGTATGCGACACCGCCGCGGTTTACCCGTGCGTGGTCAGCGAACGAAAACCAATGCGAGAACACGCAAGGGACGGAAGAAGACAGTGGCAGGTAAAAAGGGTGTTAAGGATCTGAAACACTGATCCCCATGGGTGACAGGTTTTCCGTCGATTCACGAGGTTGAGATTTTATCGTGGCAAAAGTCAGAAGCAGGAAGAAGGCGCGTCGTAACGTGACGCGTGGAATTGCCTACATCAAGGCAACTTTCAACAATACGATCGTAACCATGACCGATACCAATGGCGATGTCGTCTGCTGGGCGACGGCCGGCACGGTGGGCTTCAAGGGTAGTCGGAAGAGCACTCCTTTCGCAGCTCAGCGAGCCGCCGAAACGGTTGCAGAGCGAGCTGCCAAGATGGGAATGCGGGAAATTGAAGTCCGCGTCAAGGGGCCGGGATCTGGTCGCGAAAGTGCTATCACAGGACTTCAGTCGTCCGGGATTTCAATTCGATCGATCGAAGATATTACGCCACTGCCACATAACGGGTGCCGTCCTCCGAAGAAACGCCGCGTCTGACCGGGCTGCCGGGCAGTGGATTTTGACTCGGGTGTGACGAGCTTAACAGGGGAGAACAACAATGCGAATTCGATGGCGTGGTCTCGAATTGCCAAGTCGAGTAGTACCGGATACAGATACGCTGACGTCATGTTATGGTGAATTCAGCGCAGAGCCATTTGAACGTGGTTTCGGTGCGACGGTTGGCAACAGTCTGCGACGAATCCTGCTTTCAAGCCTGGAAGGGGCTGCAGTGACGAAAGTCCGGCTGCAGGGCGTTCAGCACGAATTCACGACAATTCCGGGAGTTGTCGAAGATGTCACGGACATTTGCCTGAACCTGAAATCTCTGGTCGTCAAGAATTTCAGTGCTTCGGTAAAGACGTTACGCATTGAGAAGAGTACTCGAGGTGTCGTCACGGGTGCTGATGTGATCTGTGACGATCAGGTCGAAGTCGTGAACCGAGACCTGGTGATCGCCACAATGACGGACGATGTTCCGCTGCATCTTGAGATGACGGTTGAGAACGGTCGTGGATTTGTTCCGGCTTCGGAGCACTATCTGAATGATCCCGAAGTTGGGGTGATTCCGCTGGATGCATCGTTCTCGCCGATCACGCGAGTCCGGCACCATATTGAAGATACACGTGTCGGCCAGCGCACCAACTATGACAAGTTGAGCCTGGAAATCTGGACGAATGGGACGGTCTCCCCGTCGATGGCCCTCGTCGAAGCCGCCAAAATTCTCCGAAAGCATCTGAACTGCTTCATTACTTATCGTGAACCTGGGCCCGAGGCGGCTCCGGAAGGTGGCCTGCGGGGTATGATGGAGGCGACCGGTTATTCGCCCGTCGATATGGAGCTCGAAGAGAAGTTGAATAAGAGTCTGGCAGAATTGAATCTGTCAGTTCGCGCGACCAATTGCCTCGAGGCGGTCGGCATCAATACAGTTCGTGATTTGGTTCAGCGACCGGAAGACGAACTGTTGCAGGTTCGCAACTTCGGTGAAACGACGCTGGACGAAGTCCGGGAACGCCTCGAAGAAATCGATTTGCGACTTGGGATGCGATTGCCCAATCAACAGCCTGCTGGTTAGTTGACTGCGGCGGCAGTGGACTTGTAAGAGAACAGAGCCACAGCCACACGTTTTAATGAAATCTGTTCGTTGATTTGTCTTCACTCCGGCAGCTGGCCGGCCCTGTTCAAGAGAGAATTGCCATGCGACACCGAATGCGCGGCAGAAAACTGGGAAGAAACGCTTCGCACCGTAAGGCGATGTTCCGCAACATGGCGACGAGTCTCATTCGTTCCGTTCGAGTTGACGAAGACGATCCGCACCGTCCACGCGTCCCCGGTCGCATTGTCACAACCGTTGCCAAGGCAAAAGAGCTGCGTCCATTCGTCGAGAAGCTCGTGACCATCGCCCGTAAAGCGGTGGTGCACGAAGAAGCGGCGGCTGAGTATCAAACCGATGCGGAACGCAATACTGACGAATGGAAATCGTGGCGACAATCCGATCAGTGGCGTCAGTGGGCGAATACTGTTGCTCCCGCCGTTGCGCTTCGCCGTCGTGCGTTTTCGATGTTGAGGGACATTGAGGCGGTCGATGTCTTATTCGATGAAGTGGCAGAACGATTTGAAGATCGACCTGGTGGTTACACACGTATCGTCCGACTGGCCAAAGTCCGGCTCGGTGATGCAGGTCAGCAGGCACTCATTGAGTTCGTCGGTGAGCGAGACCGTGTTCGTGCACGTCGTCGTGCGGCTCCGGTTGTGACAGACGAAACTCCTGACGTGGAAGCGAATGAAGAATCAGCAATCGACGACGACGCTGAAACAGCGGCGTCATAAAAAGGGAGCAGGGCTGTCCCTGATTGACAACATGTTAACACCCCGGCTGCTCAAGTGGCCGGGGTGTTTTGCGTTGATTCGCGGGTCTGGAGCGGTCAAATACAGGCGCCGGATTCGCCCAGGATGGAATAACTCGTTATTCCCTGTAGACACTGCTGTCGGCGGCACGTCTGATTCATCTTGTTGATTTTCTGCCGACGGTTTAATGTGTTGGCGACGAGTTGTCGTGGCAAAGGAGCGGCTGCACAGTGAATCGACGGTGTTATGATATTTGCACTGCGCTTCGTCGGCTGTGTGAAGACATCAGTCGTTGCCACGCTGTTTTTCGTCATGTGGATATGAAACGGGTTGCAGTCACATATGCTCAAACAAGATCACCCGTAGAATGGGGCACCCAGGCCAGGCTGACACCCATGCGTTTTGAAGGTGGGGCGTTAACATGTGTTCGCGATGGCCAGCGCTGGGGCGCTCAGCGCGTATACCAGGATGGTGTTGAGATGTTGTACATCCTCACATTCTATTTGCCACGTTTTCTCAACCTTTCATTCGACGAGAAGCTGTTGACCGTATTCCACGAACTCTTTCATATTAGTCCGACGTTTGACGGAGACATCCGTCGATTTTCGGGTTCGTGTTATATGCACACGCGCAGCCAGGCCGGCTACGATCGTCAAATGGCTGTGTATGCGGCAGAGTATCTGGCTCAACTACCGACAGAGCGGTTCCCGGAATTTCTGCAACATGATTTTGCAGGACTGAATCGTCGCTACGGTGCGGTGGTAGGGTTGCGGCTGGCGACGCCGCGGTTGATTGCTCTGGGCGATTCTGAAACTGACGCGGCATAGATGCCGGCTGTTGTGGCCGGTCGTCACGGCATGCCGTCGCCTGCTCGGGAGCCGTGGGGCTTTTCCGTGGTCGTTTCTTTCAGCATCTAACCTGACAACGCATCAGCGACATCGGTTCGATACGCCGTCATGGCTGGCAGGAACCCGACAAGTGTCGCCAGCGCCAACAGCACAGGGAACAGCACGAGCTCCCGCGGAATCGAACAATCAATGCCAAACAACGCGAACTCCATCCAGTCAACTGCCCATGGATCGAGCAAGAGCCCGGTTTGAGACGTCACATAGGGAGCAGCCAGTACCGACATGCCGTGCCCAACCAGCCATCCCAGCAGACCGCCACCGACACACAACACAATGGACTCTGTCAGCACGATGCCAAAGACACTGCCTCGTCGAGCTCCCAGTGCTCGCATGATTCCAATCTCGCGGCGGCGATCGGACATGCTGTTGTAGATGCTCACGAAGATACTGACTCCGGAAACCAGAATAATCATCCCCGTCAACACGACCAATCCGCGCTTCACATTTCCCAGGACGTCGTTCATCAGTTGACGAATGGGAACCATCGGATTGACGGCCATTGCCTGATAGCCCTCTTTCAATTCGGAGCTGAGCTTGATTGCAGCGAATGGCAGGTCTGGCCGGGTGCGAATCAGGATCGCTGTCACCTCCTTGGCCGCGTCCGGTGTTGCGTGGTGGTGATGGCCATCGTGTCCTGTAGCTGAATCGGCTTTCTCCAGCGCTTTCGCCTCGGCGATTTGAGCCAACGCGACTTTCAATCGCTCTGGATCACTCGCATAGAATTCTTTGAGCCGGTCTTCGACTTCGTTCAGCGGAGTCTCATGGCCGGCAATCGCATAAAACCCCTCGATGTTCACGAACACTGTGCGGTCGTTTGGAGTTCCCGTCTGCCGGGTTACGGCGACCACAGTGAACATTTCATTGTGGACGTGCGTGCCGTCTGCACCGCCGTGCCGGATCTTGAACTGGCTGCCGATGTCCCAGGAATTCCGGCGGGCAACTTCTGAACCGATGATTGCATCAAAATGGCCATTGATCCGTTTTCCGCGTATTTGGAATTTCTCTCCGGGCGTATAGTCATTCTCAAAATACTCGGTGGTTGTTCCCACGAGCGGAAAAGAGCCTTCCTCCGTGACGTCTCCAAAGGCCATTGGTACGGCGGACTCAACGCGTGGATCCTCCTTGAGTTGCTGGTAGTACATGTAAGGCAGATTCTCGATCGCCGGCTGGACCCGAAAAACTGCACTCAGAACCAGCTGCAGCCCACTGCCCTTTGGTCCCACGATTAAGTCATAGGCAATCGATCGTTGATTGAAGGCCGAATCGACGGCGCCTGAAATGACGAGCACGACCACCATCAACATCACGCCCAGTGCCACGCTGAGCGCTGTCAGAGCACTGGCGAGTCCACGTTGTCGAATGCTTTTCCACGCGATGGCAAACAGACTCATGCAACCGCCTCCTGCGACGCCAATTCAGGATGATTGAAATCCTGCAACCGATCGACTCGATCGAACTGTTGAGCCACCTCCAAAGCGTGCGTCACCAGCAGCAACGTGACCTTGTTTTCACTGCAGGTGTCCCGAATCAGGCTTAGAATCAAATCCTGATTAGCTGGATCCACGTTCGCCGTCGGTTCATCCGCCAGCAGCAGGGCAGGGCGGTTAGCCAGTGAACGTGCTACTGACACGCGTTGCTGCTCGCCCACGGACAAACGACCGGGGCGATGATTCCGGCGGTCTTTGAGTCCGACGCGTTCGAGCAGCGATATTGCAAATTCCCGATCTGTGCGACCTCGCGAGAACGTCATGCCGAGCAGCACATTTTCGAGTGCCGTAAAACCAGGCAGCAAATTGAATGTCTGAAATACGAATCCAATTTTTTCGGCTCGAAATCGATCGCGAACCACCTCGGGAAGTTGCGCGATGTCCGTCCCATTCACTGTGACGCTTCCAGCGTCAGGAGCCAGAATGCCGGAGATGACATTCAGGAGAGATGTCTTCCCGCAGCCGCTGGAACCAACTAAAGCCGCCTGCTCTCCCTGAGACAATTGATAGTCTTCTATCGCAAGGACAGGAAGCGGCTGTGCATTCGGAACGCGGTAGCTCTTCCGCACATTCTGCAGCTGCAGGGACATATGAAGTCTTCTTCGCGGGACAGGCTCAGGGGCCGGCAGGTAATGGGCGAAGCGAGCGACCTGCTCGCCGACTGTCATCAGCAAACTAAACCCCGGTTTTGAATCGAAACAGCTGGCCGAACGGTGTCGTGAAATAGAGCTCGCCAGACTGATCTTCGCCGAACGACATCACCGGTTGTTTTTTTCCGGTCAGAGAATAATTGCCGCGGACCTTGCCAAGGTCTTCGTCATAATCGAGGGCCCACAGCAGTCCGCTTACGTAGTCAGCATAAACATACTTGCCCACCAACTCCGGCACTCTGCTGCCGCGATAAACACCACCTCCCGTGATCGACTTGCCCGTGTCGTGGTGATATTCCCAGATCGGATCGATCAAGTCAGTTCTCTCATCGTTTCCATCCGGTCGGAACCAATGCTGCGATTCGCGCACATTCCAGCCGTAGTTGCCACCTGCCTGCACGATGTTGATTTCTTCCCACAGGCTTTGGCCAACATCGGCGGCCCATAACGCGCCTGTCTTTCGGTCGAACGACAAACGCCAGACGTTCCGAAATCCGTAAGCGTAAATCTCAGGTGCTGCCGGTATTTGTTTTTCTCCACCGCCCCCTGCAGGAACCGTCGTGCCCACGAACGGATTGTCTTTCGGAATCGCGTAATTTCGGCCAGTATCCTGACGGTCGACGTCGATTCTGAGAATGGACCCCAGCAACGTCGTCAGGTTTTGACCGTTGCCGTGAGGGTCGCTGCCATTACCACCATCGCCAAGAGCGATGTAGAGCATTCCGTCCGTGCCAAACGCAAGAGTTCCACCGTTGTGATTCCAGTACGGTTGTTTGATCCGCATGAGTTCCATTTCGGATTCTGGATCTGCTTGATTCGGGTCATCTTTTGACACGGTAAATCGCGTCACTACCGACGTCAGATCTGCGTCTGTTGTCGTGTAATACAGGAAAAAGTGGCCATTCTTCCTGTAGTTCGGGTGAAATGCGAAACCCAGGAGGCCTTCCTCGTTCTTGTTGTCGCGGTACACCACTTGTTTGTTAATGTCCAGAAAGACGTCTGCTTCTTCCACCTGCTGGTCGTTGGGAAAGACTTTGATCACTCCCTCCTGCTCAGCCACGAACACCCGATCTGACCCATCATCGGCGTGTGTGACAATCACTGGGCGTTCAAAACTTAAGTCAGGAAAAGCGCGCTCAACGCCGACGTTCAGATCCTCATCGGCAGGGTTACCTGCCATGCTGGTGGAGCCGACCAACAGAAAAACGATCATGGACAACTGTTTCACGGACATCTCCTGTGGGTTGAGTCTGGCTCGCCGGATCAGCCCGGCCTTGCGCGCACAGACTCGGCCGATGCCGTGCTTACGCAGGAAGTAGATCCGATCGCGAATGAAGAATGAGTGATTTGCGGCAGTTTACGGCAACATAATAAGCGTACGTGGCAAACTGCGTAATTTCAATTGCCTCACGTAGCCAATCGACAAGGCGACACACGGGCCCCAATGCCGGTCAGGGTCCGGAAAGTTGGTTCGGATCGCTGCAGGTCGAATTTCTGACCGCAACTCTCAGCGAGCGTGTTTCCTGATCCACACCCGA
>JBDOMX010000743.1:0-1917 GCA_039831615.1 Planctomycetaceae bacterium | reverse complement strand
ATTCTTACTTCCACATCAGCTCCGCCAAACGAACGCCGCCCAAATCCACGTAAATTCTCCGACTGACCCCGCTTGCGAAACAAACCACAGGCCAGGGACCCGGCAAGAGATCAGGAGCCCTGAAGCTGCTGAATCGGCATGAGTCTGAACTGATCGGGTCAGACTGGCAGGCTCTGATCCATCCCGACGATCGACCAGAGTGGGAACGGCAACAGCACCGGAAGGGCGTGACAGATCATGTTGTCAGACTCACGAATGGTCGTTCGCTGCATCTGCATCGAACGTCATGCCATTCAAAGTCAACTCAGCGTCAAGCTCCCCAACCGGTCCTCCTGGTAATCCCGATGGCTCAACACAGTCAAGTCAAGACGGACAGTTCCGACGGTCCCCAGAAATTCCTTGCTGACCTCGCGGCCAGTGAACAGCGGAATCGTGTCGCGGTGGACATGACGTCTGAGGCAATTGTCGGCCTTAACGTGGATGGAATGGTGCAAAGCTGGAATCCCGCTGCAGAACGATTATTCGGATATCGTGCACAGGATATTTCTGGAAACAGCATCCTGAGTCTGGTGCCGCCGGAACGGCGACAGCAGATGAAGAGCGTCTATTCAACGATTCGAAACGCCACGTCTGTCGTCAACTGCGAGACACAGAAGCTAACCAGAGATGGTCAGCTGCTGGACGTGGTGCTGAACGTTCGCCCCGTCACAAACGCGCGCGAGGACGGACCATGTGCTCTGGCAGTGATCCGCGACGTGACTGAACTCACGAGGGCGAGGAAAGAGCTTCGTCGAAGGGATGCCGAAGCCTTGCACGCCTCTCGACTGAGTGCGATGGGAGAAATGGTCGCGATTCTCGTACACGAAATCAGTCAACCACTCACAGTCATTTCAGCGTTCGCTCAGACCTGCATCAGTGAACTCCGGAAGGAAACGTCCAGTCTGGACAATCTGCGAGAGCCAATTCTGCAGATTGACGAGCAGGCGAAAAGATCCGGTTCAATCATTCGCAGTCTGAAGCGATTCCTCGCCAGGACGGCGGCACCGCGATGTTTGGTCGACCTGAATGACGAAATTCGCGCTGTCTGCAAACTCATGCGGGTGCAGTTCGATCATCTGGGGACAGACGTGACACTCAACCTCGACGATTCGCTTCCGCCCGTTCTGGCGGAAGGTCTTCAGATTCAGCAGGTGCTGGTTAATCTTCTGCACAACAGCCTCGAGGCAATGAGTGACACAGAACCAAACAGCCGCCCGATTGTCATCGCCTCACGCGCACGGCCCGACAGCGTGCAGGTGAGTGTTTCTGATGCGGGTCACGGATTCCGGCCTGACGCCGCAGAAAAGTTATTCGAACCATATTTCACCACAAAGGACGGCGGACTGGGTATGGGGCTGACAATTTGTGAACGAATCATCAGCGAGCACGACGGCGTTCTCACGGCTGCGTGGAACGAGGATACCGGAACGACATTCCGGTTCGAACTGCCAATCGCCAACGATGAATCCGAACCGGGACCATTCAGCAAATCATCAAGTCAATAGCGCAGCCAGACCACAGACACGCCCCCTATTGAGCACGCTGGATGACCGCTTCGAACAAACGATCGGCGATCAACGCCAGTTTGTTATCCTGCAGACGTTTCTCGTTGAGCCAGTACGGACTGGTAATTTCGCGGAATGCATGAATCGCAGCCTGGATCCCCTCCGCCCAGGCCACAACGATCAGCTTGATGTCTCCGTGCACGTCGCCGACGGCAAACACGCCCTTGCGGCTCGTCTCAAAATAAGGGGCTCTAGCGACGAAACAGTGGGTAACTTACAGGTGACATGCGACCCTGGCTGTCAGACATGAGCGCCTCTGGAATCTGAACAACAAAGCCTTGTGAGTTGCTCGTGGTGGCTTTCGTCGCGGCCG
>JBDOMX010000937.1:0-1918 GCA_039831615.1 Planctomycetaceae bacterium | reverse complement strand
GATTGGAGCGAGCCGACGCCTGCGTCCTACGTACCAATGCGGTATCGAAACTACGCGAGGAAAGTGAAGTTGAGAAACGGTCAGCACGTGGTGGATTTCGGCGTCTACTACGAAGAAGACGGTGTACTTCCGGTCATGGGCACGGTTTCTGTCGAAGTGGGAATGCCCATTGCCGGACAGCACTCGGAGGAACGTGTTGATCTGGAGAAACAGGTCCTTGAGGCCGGTGAAGTCACGTTCATCACCAATGAATTGTTGGGTGGTGTTCTTCCGAGTCCTCGACTGGATTCACGAGATCACAGTGATCTCGGAGATGTCCTAAGGAAGTTCGGGCGGCGGTCGCCCGTCGATCATCTCGTGAGCGTTGTTGACACGCGTGGCGACATCGTCCTGCGACACGCCTCCGAGAATTCTCACCAGGCCGACAAGGAGCTGGTGGATGCCATCATCCTGAATTACGAGAGCTGGCGGCCGGGCAGAGGCCGTGGGCGTGGTTTCGGGGATGGACTGCTTGACGGTGAGGGAGGAGACGACGAATTGGACGATGATGGCGAGTTTGACAGACGCAGGGGACGCGGAATGCGACAGGGAAGTGCTCTGGGACCGGCATCCCGTGGTGGTCGAGGGGCAGCCCGCGGTCGCGGGGGGCGCGGCGGCAAGTCAAGAAACTGATCGGGTCAGCGTCCGAATCCAAGGACACGCATCCATCGTCCGCCCGACCGTTTCGGGTCGACAACGTGCGGAGTGCCTTCCAGTTTTCCGTCAGCGGTGACGCTGTAGCCCAGGCGGCGTGCGGCGCTTTCCACGATGTTCCGGGTGTCTTCCATCCTCGTCATCTGGCGAGCCATTTTGGCCCGTTCCAGGGACAGTTCCAGTTCGGTCAGTCGCAGCTGCTCATCGAGCTGGCCCAGACTCAATGTCACGCGTTCCCTGAGATCCTCAGGGAATGATTCCGCCATTTCCAGAAGTTGCTCCGTTGATATGCCGGAGACCGGCTGCAGCCTCTGCCGAAGTCTGGCCGAGAGTTGTCGCAAAATCTCTTCGCGGTCACGAAATGCCGATCGCAACGCCTCATCTTCAATCGTCTCGCAGTCGAAGGGCTCCGGGACATTGAATTCAACCAGCTGCGGCTGTTCCCACGACTCTTCGGCCTGCGGAGACGGGGGGAGCACCTCTTCCACGGTCTCAGGTTCCGGGATCTCCCCGACACCCATCGAGGATTCGCATTCATCGGCGGACGAGTCAAGCATGGCCTGACGGATCATGGCCCACGATGAATCAGCTGAACTGTCGCCCGCGGGCGGAGTGCGGGCATCCGTTTGTCGCTGTTCGGCGGCGCTGGCAGCGGCACACACGGAATCGTGCTTTGCCTCAGAGCAATTCGTCCGCGAAGCAGCGGTCTGGATTGCCTCGACGACTTCTGTGGACAGGCGCTGCTGAAATTTCTGCAGTCCTTCCGCCATCACGTGCAGCGACGCTGCCTGTCGCTGGATCGCCTGTTCAATTCCCTCCATCCTGTCAATCGCTGATTCAGGATGGATGCCGCTGACATCGTCCGACTTCGCAGGCCTGTCTGCTGTCAGTTCGCTGAGCCGTGATTCAATGTCCAGCAGATGTTGCAGAATATCCCCTGCATCACTGGCGGGAGGGCCTGAGCTGGAGGGCGTTCCTCGCCATTTTCTGTGGCCTGAGGAACCGGACGGACTGCGTGACTTCGTCATTTCGCGATGACCCAGATTCGTTTTCCATGACGGTGTTCCGACGCAAATTCGCCCGAATCAATCCATGGAGGTGCCGTGTCAAAAAACTCAAGCGTCGTTCTGAAGGTGCCGGACCGAACCGGGCAGCCCCGGTCTGGCGTCCAGCTTCGAAATCACCCGCGGATTCCGGTTCCATCGATCCAGGAATTCATATAATG
>JBDOMX010000415.1:0-8048 GCA_039831615.1 Planctomycetaceae bacterium | reverse complement strand
GTCTGCGCCTCAACGTCGAATGTCGACGTTTGCGCCTGCCGGGTCATGGCCCGTTCCGTGCGTCTCAGACTGATGTAGTTACCGCGGCCTTTCACCAGAACTGCAGAGAATTCCACGGGCAACACGGACTGCAGGAACGGAATATCGCGCGAGATCAATTGTTCCTGCAGGCTGATCGTGTTGGTCGAGACGACGATTCGTTTTTTCTTGTTTCCGGTGGTCTTCCCGGTGCGCGTGGCGAGGATCGCCGGGACCAGATAGGCGAAACTTTTGCCGACGCCGGTGCCGGCTTCAGCGACCAGGTGGTGGCCGTTCCGCACAGCATCTTCAATCGCTTCCGCCATCGCCAGCTGTTCGGGCCGCTGTTCATAGTGCGGCAGCCTGCGGGCAATACTCCCTTCCGGCCCCAATACTTCTGCCGACGACACGAGACTGTCGGTCATCGCTGAACCTGCGTGTCGCGAACGGGACCGACATCGCTGTTGAGCAAGGTCGCTTCGGATCGATGGATAGCCAGCAACGCGATATCGTCCTGCAGCGTCGATCGGCCTTGCCGTTCGACGATCTCCTGTATCACACGATCTTCCAATCCCGTCCGGGCATCGCAATCAGCTCGCTCGAGCAACCGGCGAATCTCGATCGGAGTTGCCAACATCCCGTCTTCCGCCGGAATGCGGGCAATTCCATCCGAGCACAACAGCAGAACATCATCTGGCGCCAGAAAGATTTCGCAGTCCTGACAGGTTTCGCGAGGAGCCCCCAGCGGTGGTCCGGCCATGGCTTCCGCTGTCACAGGCTCCACAGTCCCCTCTCGAAAATGGAACGCCGGGCACTGGCCGGCAGCGGATACGGTCACCGTGGATCGCGTCGGATCCAGAATGGCCGCGCACAATGATGTGATCATCGGGAATTCCGCCATCCGTGTTCTTAAATCTTCCTCAACGATGCGAATTGACTCGGCCGGAGACTCTGACGCGACCAGAGCCCTGGTGACCACATGCCCGATGGCGGCCATTAAGCCGACGGCCAGAGGTCCTCGTCCTGGTACGTCGAGAATAAAACACGCGAGCCGACCGTCGTTCAGGCGAACGTAGTCCACGAGGTCCGCCGCAATTTCGGGCACTGTCAGCATCTGATGTCGTACCTGAAACTCCTGAACTCGCAGCAGCTTGACGGGGGTCAACTGGCGGCGAAGGTGGTCGGCTGATTCAATGGATCGATGCAGCAAAGTATTTCGAGTCACGAGATCGGCCGCGGCACAGTCGTCAAGTCGACAGGAAATCACGTGACTCAGGATTGCCAGACACTCGGCGTCCAGTGGTTCAAATCCGCCCGATCGGCGGGTTTCAAGTTGAATCGCTCCTCGTGCCGTACGATCCCCGTCGATCAGCGTGGACCCCAGGAGATATCGCACCAGCAAATCGTTGGGCGGCCGCTTCGCCGTCACAGACGCGGGTTCCCGCTCGACGTGCAACACAGATTCTCCCGACTGCATCACACTGTACAGCAGCGGAATCGAGATCCGAATCTCGCCCGGTGCATTGCGGCTGCTGGCGGCGGCCACCACAAATCCGTTTCCGTCCGGGCTGCGCAGGATCACAGCGATCCGCTCCGCTGCATCGAACGCTTCGAATAATCCTTCCAGAACTGACAGGACGACGTCGTGTTCCAGAATTTTCCCGCGCAGGCGATGGTGGAGTTGCAGGGCCTGGAGCAGTTTATGTTCGGGTTGCTTCAGTGTGGGCCAGCCTCCGTCCGGTTGGCCTGCCGACGTGCGCGACACAATGGCAGAGGAATTCAAATCACAGAAGCCGAAGGCTTCGGCCGGAATCCTGTCACCCGGATTCACGACCAGCGGGATGTTGTCCGAAACGCCGGACAACGAACCGCTGGACAGCGTGATCACTGTCGGTGCGTACCCGGACGACGAGGAGTCATGCAGTAAAGCTTTCTGTGTCAGAAATGCAAACCGCAGAGAAGAAATCGTGATTTCATCCCCGTCCTCCAGCGCGAGGGCACCGGTTAGAATCTGACCGTTGACCTGCGTTCCGTTCCGGCTGCGCAGGTCCTCAATCATGAACCGGCCGCTCTCACGCACAATTTGGGCGTGGTACCGGCTCACATCCTTTGAATCAAGAAATACGTCGCAGTCCGGCTGGCGGCCGATGCGAGTGATTTCTGCACGCAGGGAATACACTGGCAGAGGTGTCGTCCCAAACCGCTGTTGAAGGACCGCCATGAATGCAGACTTTCACCGTTTCGTGGCTGACAGATGTGCTGTTTGCGGCGATCTACGCGACGCAGTCGGCAGGGTACGCTCACCTGACGCCATCTGCAACGAATGATCAAGGCAGCCAGAATAGCGGACCGAGCGGCGCCAAGCCTGGGTTGACAGCAGATTTCTGTAAATCCTGCCCGTCCCGTCCAGGACAAACGCTGTGGACCTTCCGAGATTTGGTTTCATAGCCAGGCAAACAGGGGTGACGCAAGGTCGCAGTCCCCGGTTTGGAGGATTGGGAATAGATCCAGACGCCATTGTTCGATACTCTGCACAATCTGAACGCCCGTGGCACCGGTGTGATACTCACAGTGTCGGCGAAACTCGAACCCCCCTTTGGATGTCGTGAGATTTCATGAGTCAGATCGCTTCTTCTGCAGTTGCAGACCTTCAGCAAAAAATTGAAAAGAAGACCGCATTGGTCGGCGTGATTGGATTGGGCTATGTCGGTCTGCCATTGATCAGTGCCTTCACCAACGCCGGTTTCCGATGCCTCGGTTACGATGTCGATGAGTCCAAGGTCTCGGCGCTGGCCGCGGGTGAAAGCTACATTCAGCACATTTCCAGCGAGCAGATTCAGGACTGGAAGAGTCGGCAGGTTCTCGAGGCCACGACTGATATGGGACGACTCAGTGAAGCCGATGTCCTGCTGATCTGTGTTCCGACGCCACTGAATGACAGTCGCGACCCCGACCTTCGTTATGTCGAAGGCACCGCGGAAGCGATCGCTGCCGTGTTGCGTCCCGGTCAATTGGTGATTCTCGAAAGCACCACCTACCCCACAACCACGCGCGACGTCATGGTGCCAATCCTGGAAAGCAATCCGGGCGGCCTGCGGTGCGGCGCAGACTACTTCGTGGCATACAGTCCCGAACGAGAAGATCCAGGCAATCCCGACTATACGGCTGCCGGAATTCCGAAAGTCGTTGGGGGCTTCGATGCCACCAGCTGTGAACTGGCCTGCGATTTGTACGGACACGCCATCGTGCAGGTGATTCCTGTGGCCAGCACCGAAGTCGCCGAAGCCTGCAAGATCCTGGAAAACACTTACCGCGCTGTCAACATCGCCATGGTCAACGAGCTGAAAATGTTGTTCGATCGGATGGACATCGACGTCTGGGAAGTGATCAACGCCGCAAAGACGAAGCCATTCGGATTTCAGGCCTTCTACCCAGGCCCGGGCCTCGGTGGCCACTGCATTCCCATTGACCCGTTTTATCTGACATGGCTGGCTCGCCGACTGGGCATGTCAACTCGCTTCATTGAGCTCGCGGGCGAGGTGAATGCCGGTATGCCACGCTATGTGATTGATCGACTCAGTGAGTTTCTCAACGACGTCGGCAAACCGATTCGGGGCAGCAGGATTGCCTTGCTCGGAATGGCCTACAAAAAGGACGTGGATGATCCTCGGGAGAGTCCGTCGTTCGAACTGATGGAGCTGCTCCTGGAACGCGGAGCGGAACTGACCTACAACGATCCTCATATTCCGCAACTGCCAAAGATGAGGAACTATGAATTCTCAGCCACCGCCAGTCAGGAACTCACGCCGGAGTATCTTGAAAATCAGGACTGCGTACTGATTGCGACGGACCACTCGGCCTATGACTACGATCACATCGTACGGCACTCCAGGCTTGTTTTGGACACGCGCAACGCAACTGCTGCTGTAACGGAAGGTCGCGACAGGATTCGCCGCGCGTAGCGGCATACGCTGTTCGAGCTGCGGGCGGAGGCCTCGACTGACCTGGAATTTGCCGAATGCGAGACAATTCGGCGCTTGGAAGTGGTGCGGAATCCTGACACAATAAATGTCCACGCTCTGGCCTCTTCCCGCCTTTTGTCTCTCCTGATCGCAATGCTCCGACTCTGCTTGATTGCCGTTGCCTTCTGTTTTGCCGCGATCGGTCGCGCCGAGGATGTTTCTGCGCCGCTGCGTTTTGAGACGCATGTGCGTTCGATTCTCAAGAAGCATTGCTTCCAGTGCCACGGGGAAGAAGAACAGCCGGAAGGCGGGCTGGACCTGCGGCTCGTGCGACTGATGCGAAAAGGCGGTGAATCGGGTGCGGCCGTCGTTTCAGGCGACCCGGAAGACAGTCTGCTTTTTCAGCGGCTGCGCGACGGTGAGATGCCACCGGACGAAAGTCAGCGACTGACCGAGCACGAAATTGGTGTGATCCGCGACTGGATTGCTGGCGGTGCGGAAACTGTCCGAACAGAACCGGAGTCCATCGAGCACGCACCGTTCATCACCGAAGAAGAACGATCACACTGGGCGTTCCAACCCATCGTGCGGCCGGACATCCCGGCGGTTAGAAGTCAGGATTCCGTCAGTAACCCGATCGACGCGTTTTTGCTTTCCCGCCTGGAAGCACGCGGCTTTCACTTCAGCCCACGAGCGAAGCCGGAAACATTGCTGCGCCGTGTCTACCTGGATTTGCTCGGGTTGCCGCCAACACCGGAGGCGGTCGCTGAGTTTGTCGCCGGCAACAATAACGAGACGTGGCGGACAGTCGTCAGTGAATTGCTGCAGTCGCAGAACTATGGTGAAAGGTGGGCTCGACACTGGCTGGATGTCGCGGGCTATGCTGACAGCGAAGGATACAACGACGTGGACACCGAACGTCCTCATGCATGGCGGTTTCGCGACTATGTCATTCGTTCATTCAATCGTGACAAACCGTTCGCTCAGTTCATCCTGGAACAACTGGCCGGGGATGAACTCGTCACCTCGGCCGTGGACAACATTTCTGAGTCTGACGCCGAGCTGTTCACTGCGACAGGTTTTCTGAGAATGGCACCTGATGGGACCGGGGGAGCGGTCCCCGACGCCAATGTCGCTCGCAATGACACCATTGCCGACACGATCAAGATCGTCTCTTCGTCATTGATGGGAATCACGGTTGGATGCGCCCAGTGCCACGATCACCGTTACGATCCAATTGCTCAGAGTGACTACTATCGTTTCCGAGCGATCTTCGAGCCGGCGTTTGACTGGGAGAAATGGCGGAACCCGGCTCAACGTCGGGTATCGCTTTACACCGACCCGGACCGCGCTGCGGCGGCAAAGATCGAGGTCGAGGCCGTGGCAATTGATGCCGAACGAACGAAGCAGCAGTCGGAATTCATCGCCGCGACGTTCGAGAAACAACTGGCCGGACTTCCCGAGGCGATTCACGATGCCGCCAGAGCCGCCCATCAGGCAGCTCCAAACAAGAGAACTACTGAGCAGAATGCACTGTTTAAGAAACACCCCAATCTCAACGTGACGCCCGGTTCCCTTTACCTTTACGACAGAAAGGCGGCCGATCAGCTCAAAAAACTGGCCGCGAAAGCCAGCGCAGTTCGGGACACCAAACCTCAGGAAGAGTTCATTCGTGCTTTGACTGAAGTGCAAGGCCGACTCCCTGTCACCACACTCTTCTTCCGCGGCGATCATGAACAACCCAAACAGGAACTGACCCCGGGCGGACTCACCGTTGTTTCGCAAACAGCCGATCTTCCGGACATTCCGAGTGATTCAGAAGGATTGCCCACAAGTGGCCGACGACTGGCATTTGCGCAACGGCTGGTCGATCCGGATCACCCGTTGACGGCTCGGGTCATTGTGAATCGCGTGTGGCTGCATCATTTCGGACGTGGTCTGGTCGCAACACCCGCAGACTTTGGCGTGCTTGGCCAGCTGCCAACTCACCCCAAACTGCTGGACTGGCTGGCAGCGGAGTTCATTGCCAGTGGCTGGAGCATGAAACACATTCATCAGCTGATCCTGACCTCCAACGCCTGGCAGCAACAGCTGCGAACCAGCGACGACATGGATCTGGCCGATCCGGACAACGAGCTCTACGGTGGCAGTCGGCTGCTGCGTCTCGATGCCGAGGTAGTTCGAGATACCGTGCTGGCAATCTGCGGAAAACTGGAAGACAGGATGTTTGGCCCTCCGGTACCGGTGATGGCTGACCGTGTGGGGCGTTTTGTGATCGGCAAAGAAAATCTGAATGCCGGTCGCCCTGGCGACACGATTGACATGAAAGGCGAACAGTTTCGGCGAAGTGTCTACGTGCAGGTCCGCAGGAGCAGGCCGCTGTCAGTGATGGCGGCATTCGACTGGCCGGTGATGTCACCTAACTGCGATATGCGACGGCCTTCGACCAGTTCCTCGCAGTCACTGCTGATGATGAACAGCGATCTGTTGATTGAGTACTCACGCTACCTGGCGGAACGACTGGAACGCGAAGCCCCGGGTGATTCCGCAGCGCAGGTGTTGCGCGCGTGGCAGCTCGTGTATTCTCGTCCACCTGAACCGTCCGAGATTGAAACAGCCTCAAAGTTTCTGACAGAGCAAACTGGTATCTTCAGCGGGCAGCCGGCATATCAGCCAACCGACGGGAAGGCTCCCGCGCGAACGGCTGCTCAGGAGGCGCTGGCTGTGTTCTGTCAGATGCTGTTGAGTTCGAATGAATTTCTGTACGTCGGTTGAGTCACCATGGAAAATTTGCATCCGGGAAACCAGCAATCTGCCCGTCGCCATTTCCTCGCATCCAGCGCGATGAATGTGAGTTCACTGGCGCTGGCCTGGATGTTGAATCACGATCGCGCTGCGGCCGACGGTAAAAAGCCGGATCTGCAACGCCAAACGTTTGACACCACTCCGAAGACGGCATCGACACGGCCACAGGCGACGGGCATGATTTCCCTGTGGATGCAGGGCGGGCCGAGTCACCATGACATGTTCGACCCGAAGCCGGGGATGGCGAAATATGATGGTCAGGTATTCCCCGGCGAGATCAAATACGATAACGCGGCCCAGGCCAGTTCAAAAATCTTTGCTTCTCCATGGCGTTTCCGTGCTCACGGAGAATGCGGGATGGAGCTTTCGGAACTCATTCCGCACACCGCCTCGATTGCTGACGACATCTGCCTGATTCGTTCCACAAAAACCGGCGTCAACAACCATGGACAATCCATTCGAGCGTTACAGACTGGGCGCACGGTTGCCGGCCGCCCCACTTTGGGTAGCTGGCTGACCTATGGACTCGGTTGCGAAGCGGACGGTCTGCCGGCGTTCATGGCGTTGATCGATCCTGGTCAATTGCCGGTGCTGGGAGTGGAAAACTGGTCGAATGGCTGGCTGCCGTCCATCTATCAGGGAACCGTGATTCGGCCGCAGGAGCCACGTATCCTCGATCTGACACCACCCGAACACATGAAGGGAAAGGCGCAGAAACGAGCATTGGAATTCCTTGAACAGCTCAATTCGCACCATATCGCCGACAGACCTGGGCAACTTGATCTGCAGGCGAGAATCGCCAGTTACCAACTTGCGATGAAGATGCAGACGGCAGCAACCGAAGCGCTGGACCTCAGCCAGGAAACCAAAGCGACACAGGAAATGTATGGCATCACGGAGAAAGCAATGGCCGAATACGGGAGCCGTTGCCTGATTGCTCGACGGTTGATCGAACGCGGCGTTCGTTTTGTTCAGGTCTACACAGCGAACCAGCTGTGGGACAGTCATGGCAGTATTTTGAGCCGGCTTCCGGCTGCCTGCCAAAAGGTTGACAAACCGTCAGCGGCCCTCGTGAAAGATTTGAAGCAGCGCGGACTTTTCGATTCGACGGTGGTCCACTGGGGAGGAGAAATGGGACGGCTCCCCGTGGTCCAGAACGATGCAGGACGCAACAAGATTGGCCGCGACCACAATACTCATGGATTCAGCATGTGGGTGGCCGGTGGAGGATTTAAAGCCGGAAACGTCCACGGTACGACCGAT
>JBDOMX010000856.1:0-1921 GCA_039831615.1 Planctomycetaceae bacterium | reverse complement strand
CTGAGCTGAGGGGAACTTGGGGCGCCCGAACGGGTTTGCGGCCCGCCGGATTGCGGCCCGCCGGATTGCGGCCCGCCGGCATCCACTTCAGGCGATCACTTCCCGTATCACGTTGCCGCCGTGAGCGATTGGAATCGGACGACCAACCGCATCGTCCACGGTCATGTGAGGATTGATGCCGAGCAGGAAGTAGATCGTGGCCACAATGTCGCTCGGTGAAACCGGGTCGCTCACCGGCAGTGAGGCGTGTTGATCGGTGGCACCATAAACAAAACCGGGTTTGACTCCTCCACCAGTTAACAGGCAAAAACCACATTGAGGCCAGTGATCACGCCCCGCTTTGGAGTTCACTTTCGGCGAGCGACCCATTTCACCCATCACGACAACCAGCGTCGTATCGAGCAAACCTCGCGAATCCAGGTCGTCGATCAGCGCGGGATAACACTTGTCGAGCACCGGCAGGTTGTAGTCCCGGAGCATTCCGAAGTTGTTCTCATGCATGTCATACGTGAAGCCATGAGGAATAAAGTTCTCCGCGTGAACGCTGATGAATGGCACCTCGGCTTCTACCAGGCGTCGAGCGACCAGCATACTTGAGCCGTGAAGATTTCTTCCGTACCGTTCGCGAGTTTGTGGGGTTTCCTGCGACAGGTCGAAGGCATGGCGCGCCCGGCCGGAATGAATCATCGTAAACGCCTGCTGCCTCACATGATCCATACGACTGACCGCCTCACCGTCAACGCGCCTGAGCCCGTCGTCGAACTGCTGCAGCAGGGAGCGGCGCTGACGAAGTCGGTCGAGCGTTAATTCAGCCGGCAAATCGTCGAGCGGCAACATTGGCTCACCCATCGGCCAGACCGGATCGTAGTACTTGCGTTCCGGCTCACGAGCAAATGTTGGTTTACAAATACTGAACAGTGGATCATATCGGCTGCCCAGGAAACCGCCGTAAGGTCCGGGACGACGGATGCCGGGATACTGCGATCTCTCGCCCCAACCGGGATAGCAAGGCAGACAAAAGGCGCCCGGCAGATCATCCGGACCCAACTTCAGATACTGGCATATTGCCCCGATGTCGGGAGGATCGCTTTTTTCGGGCCGCAACTGCTTTGGATCTCCGCCCAGAAATCCAGTCATGATATTCAGCGGATTATGCGCGTTGTAGTTGTGGGTCACGCTGCGGATGAGGCACGCCTTGTGCATGATCCGGGCGGTTTCCGGCAGGTGCTCGCAAATCTGTAAGCCAGGCACTGACGTGGAAACCGGCTTGAACTCTCCGCGTATCTCGGTCGGAGCGTCCGGCTTCATGTCAAACATATCCTGATGACTCGGCCCGCCCAGAAGATTAAAGAGGACGACCGATCGTACACGCCGCTGCCCATCCTGCCCGCCTGCGTTCGCAGCAGCAAGGAGTCGAGGCATCGTCATGCCGGCGAACAACGATAAGCTGCCGACGCGCATCACGTCACGTCGAGTCGGCCTCTCGACATTCTTCGATCGTCCGCTCACCCTCAGCAAGGATCCGGCTCCGGTCGGTTGGAATGAGAGCTTTGCCTGAAATCCCGACGGGATTGTCAATTGACTGTATTGCGTATGCTAAACGATAACGAGTCAGGAAGACATGACTGTCAGCAGTTAAAACGTTCCGTGGCCGTGATGATCTCTTTGAGCGACCAATCACAAGTTGCTCCGTCCCAAACAGAGACACAACAATCACTTCCCACGAGATCATCACCGCACACCGCCACAGAAAAAACAACTTTGCGATTCGCAACAAGGCGCCGGAATTTCGCAAGCTAGTGTCTGTCCGTTAATCAGTTTGAGTTGAAGAATAGCGGCTCAAATTGTGAACGGTCTCCACGAAGATGAGGTGGAAAACCGTATTGTTGTTTGAAAGGACAGCAAAACGGATTTTCTTCAC
>JBDOMX010000287.1:0-1924 GCA_039831615.1 Planctomycetaceae bacterium | reverse complement strand
GATGTTAATGCGTCGTCGTCTGTAGTCGTGGCACTGATGGCTTCGCCTTCCGTGGTCGCCGTTTCGGAAGTTGCTGTTGGTGTCTTCGTGACCATAATTGAACCTCCTGTTTTCAAACGTAACGTTTAACTGGTTTTGCAATTGCGTTCCGCCGCTTCACAGCCGGCCGTGCGCGGTGCTGTTCGCGGAATTTGTCCAGTGACTCAGGCGTCACGCGCCATTGGCGGTACCGGCCTTCTGGAGAGGCGTCGTAGCCTTCGAGCTTGCCGGACAGGATCAGCGAGGTAATCGACGATCGTGATCGCTGCAGGAGCTTGGCGAGGTCGGAGACGGTGTGGTCGGTGAGCTGCATCACGCTCCCTCACCCAGAGCAAATACCCGCAGAGCATCAGCCGAATAACGCACACAGCCACCAATTCGAACGCACGGAATTGGACCGCGGGGTTTTGTCTTCGCCCACAATTGACGCTCGCTGATAGTGAGACGGGCTGCGGCCTCACGGGGTTTGAGGAGCAGACGTTCCTCTGTGGTCTCTGCATGTGCCATCTGTCTTGCCTTCCATTTCGAAGTGAAGCGAGGAGTGACGATCACTCGCTCTTCGAAATTGGAGGGGTGTCTGAGAATTTCTCAGGCAGACAGCAGCGTGCGGCTATTTCGTGCGGCAAAAGGCAGGGATTCGCACGTATTGAAATCTATGACGTGTCCGAAAACGCCGACGATTTTTCAGACAGTGTTTTCAGACAGTACCTGCAAGATTCCTGTGCTGCTCGCAGGTACCCCACTCTTCGGCTTCATGGGCAGAGATGGCATTATCACAATGGTCACATTTGGGGCCATCACGGCGATCAGGATTCGGGTCAATGTCAGTGGAAACAACATCACCTGCAGTCGCCATTTGGATTGCCAAATCCGTCGCATCAAGATTGTTAAGCCACTTCCGTATGGCCGACACATCGTGAGAATCACACATTTCCGCATAAAGCGAGTGCCCTTTGTTTTTGCGCCCCAAGGGAAACTTTTCATTGAAGAAACGTTCCACCTGATACCGAGTTCCAGCCGAATAGCGGTCCTTCAATCTGCGGGCACATACACGAAGCCCAATAGGAGTGTCAGTAGAGAGTTTGCTATCTTTGACGTGCCAGTCGTTCAATATGGCAATGATGTGGAAATCTGCTTCGGCACGTCTATGAATCTGACTCACTGGGATCTCAATCGCGCCAGGTGGCTTTGCGCCGTGTGCCATCTCATCGAGTTCAGCTTTCATCTTCCGATTCAAACAACAATCATCCAGTTGCTTGAGAAAGACTCTCGCATCGCGAATGGCATTGTCACGACGCCCGTGAAGTGCGCAGCACAGTTTCACTACCTCGCCAGGAACAAGGAGGACGAATTCGTGTGCACTGTACGCGAGGCTGCCCTTAATTACGTCGTACTGTTGTCGCAGCGACCCCTTGCTGGTTGTACGGCAGAACTCATGGATCGAGTCATCGTCAAATTGCGGGAGTTTTCCGGAACAGAACTCACTCCATTGATTAGCGATCGACAGCGGCGACGGCAAGTCACCCAAGTCCTGGCATGACGCTGCAGCGTTCCTAAAGTCGTCCTTTTGTTCCCTTGCACTTCGGCGAAGGTCTGAGTCGGACTCAAGGTACTCCTGAAGAAACCGTCTGGAGACGCTTAGCAAGTTGATGCAATACTGGTGAGCTTCATCCATGTTGGAGACTTCCTGCTGTCCGACCATCCTGGAAAAACAAACGAACGCGGCAGGCAGTTCAGGAAAACTGCTCTTCAACTGGGCTCATGACTTCCCACCCTATCCGCGAAGTGATTCTACTCGCCGCCAACCGATTCTTCAGTCCCACAACTCTCACATTCCCACTCGTCCGCCACAGAAAACTGAGTCTCTCTGCACTTTTCACACTTC
>JBDOMX010000989.1:0-8074 GCA_039831615.1 Planctomycetaceae bacterium | reverse complement strand
ATCTGAATTGCGACATCGGCGTCATGATTTCGGCCTCGCACAATCCTCCGGCCGACAATGGCTTCAAGGCCTACTGGAACAACGGCGGACAGGTGATCGCTCCTCATGACAAAGGAATCATCACCGGAGTCCATGCGGCGGAAGAGATCCCCGCGGTGCCTTTTGAGGATGCCGTCTCCGACGGACGCATCAAGATCATTGGAGCTGACGTCGACGTCGCTTACGTCAACGCAGTCGTCGGGCTTAGCCAGTCGACCAGCCGAGAGATCTCAGCGATCTACACACCACTGCACGGCGTTGGAGAAACGTCGATCTGGGAGGTGATCAATCAGCTCGGATTCGAAATCAACATCTTCGAAGATCATCGCGCAGCCGACGGGAACTTTCCCAACGTCCCGAAGCATCTGCCAAATCCTGAGCTTCTGGAGGTGTTCGACCCCGTGATCGACTGGATCCGTTCAAACAATCATCCAGCTGAGTTGATTTTGGCATCAGATCCGGACGCCGATCGCCTGGGTGTGATGGTGCGTAACCCTGCCGGTGGATTCACTCCGCTCAGTGGAAATCAAATCGGAGCGCTGCTCACCGACTACCTGTTGCGCAAACGGATCGCTGCCGGACACCTGAGTCCTGAGGACTATGTGGTTGAAACGCTCGTGACCACTCCACTGATTCGTGCTGTTGCTGAAGGTTATGGAGCTCACGCCGTTCATGAGTTACTGGTGGGTTTCAAATACATCGCGGAGACGATGGAGGAACGGGGTACGGAACATTTTGTGTTCGGTGCAGAGGAATCGATCGGGTTCCTGGCCGGCGGATATTGCCGAGACAAAGACGGAGCCATTGCAGCCATGTTTGTTCTGGAGCTTGCTGCCGAACTACGGGCACAGGGCCGCACATTGCTGGATCAACTGGATGACCTGCATCGGCAACACGGCTACCACTGTGAAGGTCAGAAATCGATTTACTGCGAAGGCCCCACCGGAAAAAGTAAGATCGATGGACTGATGAACACACTGCGGAAGAATCCTCCTGACCAGCTGGGATCCGTGAAACTGGTTGAAGTTGCCGACTATGGCAGTGGCACGCGGTCGGCGATTCCGTCCGGTGACCCGACCGGGACCATCGAGAAACCGCGAGGAGATCTGTTGATCTATACGTCGGATCCAGCCGAATCTGTGCGGATTCAGATCGCTGGTCGTCCCTCCGGCACGGAACCGAAGATCAAATTCTATTTCTTCTGTCAGTCGGATCTTTCTGACGAATCCGATCTGCACCGGGCCCGCCTGGCTGGCGACACCAGACTCAATGAGATTCAGACGGCCCTCGCAACATGGGCTGAGGCGCAACTGAACTAAGACATCAGCGGGGCCCGTCGTTCTACGACATCAGGACGCCATCGATCGTTCCGGGTGTTGTCAACGTACGGACCAGATCGGTGGGCAGATGGCTTTGCAGCCTGATTTGTCCCATGTCCATGACGTTGTGAAAGATCGTTGCCATCAGATTCGGAATTTCCCATGGTTCGCTGAGTGGTTCGGCCGCGTCGCGCGTGGACTGACCCACCACGGCGCCCCGCCGTATTCCACCGCCATAGAACATCAGCGGAGCCAGTCCTCCCCAGTGATCTCGCCCTCCATGGGTGTTGATGCGGGGCGACCGCCCCATCTCGCCGCAGCACACCAGCATCAGTTTGTCTCCAAGACCGCGATCTTCAACATCATCGATGAAGGCCGACAGGGCGTGATCCAGCGGACCGCCCATGTACCGCATGCCTTCTTCCATCGTGGCATTGTTCACGTCGGCATGCATGTCCCAGACAAAGTTTGTAGTGACCGTGACAAATCCGCAGCCACGTTCGACCAGGCGACGAGCCAGCAACAACAGACGTCCAAGAGTCTTCGCATTGTCAACGTAGTTGTTGTAGTTCTTCCATTTTCGGTTGATTCGGTCGGGCGGCAGCAGAGGAGCTGTGTCGTAGGCTCGGACAATGGACGCAGGCTCGTGCGACAGATCGAACGCTGCGGCCGCTCCGCCCAGAATCGTACTGTACGCCTGCTGACGAAAATGATCGGTACCGGTCATCAGTCCCGCGACATCGATGTTTTTGCGAAGGTGGTCCAGACTGCTCAGTAAACTGCGGCGATCGCCAAGCCGGTCTTCCGAAATCGACAGTTTCATATTGTCCTGCAGTGGTCCGTCACTGCCTGGCACGAACGGGCCGAAAACATTGCCAAGAGTCCCCGTCGAATCGAAGCGGCCGAAATTCTGATTGGCGGGCTGCCGTTCAGAATCGATGGCACGCGGGAACAGCGTCACATTGTGAGGCAACCCGTTGTGCGGATTGTTCAAACCTGCGATGCGCGCGTACATCGCTCCCAGCGATGCTCCGTCAGAGTACCGTGAGACGACCGGTTTGATGTCATGGTTACCGTTACCGGTGGTGAATGATCGCACAACGGCCAGCTTGTCGGCTCGTTGTGCCAGTCCTGGAAACGATCCGCCAAACGTGATTCCAGGAATGGACGTTGACAGCTCTCCGGTGGCACTTCGGATTCCCGCCGGAGCCGACATTTTAGGATCAAACGTTTCAATCTGGCTGGGTCCGCCGTGCAGGAAGAGCAAAATGACAGCGCGATCGGAAACGGCCGAATTGCCGGATGCTGCTGAGGCAGCGCGCAGGCGGTCCGCCAGTGTGAGTCCGGTGCCGCCGAGCGTACCGATCTGCAGCAGTGCATGCCGGCGACTCCGACGCTGTCCAGTTACAGATAGCACAACATTTCTTCCCGAGCAGAGGGTTGGCCCATCGCCTGTTAATGTAGCAGCCTAACGGTTCCGCACTCAGGAACGAAGCCAAAAAACTGTCTCCGCCGCCGGTCCGACCGTCATGCCCGGGCTGATTGCTGAGCTCAGAACACGAAATGAATCGATGATTCCGCAGCCGGCCGCCAACTCTGAACGACCGCAAAAGAGTTGCCGCTGCGTTGAAGCTATGCCCTGACCAGGAACATGAGCCTCTGCTTCGCCAGAGAGATTCTGAAATGCAGAACGTCTGTGAGAATCAGGTAGAGCAGATGCAGCTTGACAATTCGTTTCCTGCGAGCAACGGACGCAGCAGCATGCCAGCCGGTTTCACTCAGTGCACTCGACACCGAATCGTAGTAGGATGTTTCTTCTTCGAAGCGCGTCATGTTCCGACTCAGGACGGATGTCTGACTGTCGCAATGTCTGCGATACGCGTATGCAATGTCATCGGTCCCGCTGATTGAGGCACCACTCAGCAGCAGGCGAATAAAGAAGTCAAGGTCCAGGACGAATTTCCAGTGCGACGAGAACCGCTGACGGCCAATGGCTGATTTGCGATAGCAGACCGTCGGGCACATGATGTAGTTTCCTTTGAGAAGAGAGGTAGCGCCCGCCTCGCCAGTCAGGTCATTTCCCGGCAGCTTGTTTCTGAGGTGCGACTTGGCTCGATCGACAAAGGAGAAACATTCATTTCCATCGGCATCGATGATCTGTGTCTGGCAAAACCAGGCGGCGCTGTCCGGCCTGTCAGCAGCCAGACACAGCATGACGTCGATGTAATGCGGCAGCAGACAATCATCTGAATGCAGGATCGTCACAAACTCGGACCCGGCCCTGGTAAGGCATTGGTTCCAGTTTTCGCTGATGCCCAGATTGGAAGCGTTCAGATGATAGCTGACACGCGGGTCTTCCAGGTAGGAGCTGATGCGATCACGGTCAAGTGGAGCGTCAGGATTGTCGTCGTAAATATTCAGCAGCCAGTTGCTTTGTGACTGCCGGAACACACTCTCGATCGTTTCGATCAACAGCTCCGGTGCTGAGTAGCAGGGGATGGCGAACGTAATACATTTCTCGCGTGGTTGACTCATAAACAGCGATTGACGTGACCGGACGTCGCGTCACTCCACGACAGGTGAATGTGGGTTCGACGACAGAGTCTGGTTACGCGTTATCCCGTTGCAGGCGACGGTGGATTGGATCACGCGGCACATTCGCCATGTCGAAGGCGATGAAGTTGAGCAAAAACTGTGTGCCAAGGATCAGTGGCAGCGCAGCCACCATCACAGTTCCGGAAGGCGTGATTTGACCGGTCCGGGCACTGTGAATCCAGTGAGTGATTCCGAATGAGACCCCAAACAAGACGAGCACCACGCCCAGAACAAGATGGATCGATGCCACGCTGAAATTTCGAAGATAGTAGTTATAAAAGAGGCGCTTGAACGTGTTGACCAGATGCCGCAAAGGGAATTCAAACAGGGATCGCAGCACGTTCAGACTGCTCCGGTCATCGCCGTACCGTGCGTCCATCGGCACATCGACGATGACTGCCCGCACTGTGTTGAGTCGAAACAGCATGTCGGATTCGAAAAAGTATCGACTGCTGATCTTGTCCAGAGGAAGTGACTGCAGGACGCTCGCATGAATGGCCGTGTATCCGTTCGTCGGATCAAAGAGGTTCCAGTAGCCGGTCGACAGTTTTGTAAAAAACGACAATCCTGCATTTCCGACCAGCCTGATCCACGGCATCGCGCGCAGCCCTTCCAGTCGAAAAAATCGGTTGCCTTTGACGTAATCAGCTTCACCAAACTGAATCGGGCCGGCAACCTGCCCAATTCGAGCAGGGTCCATCTGGCCATCGCCGTCGATCTTCACCAGGATTTCGGCACCGTCTTCAATCGCCCGACGATAGCCGGATACCACGGCAGCACCGACCCCTTTGTTTTCCTGGTGGCGAATCAACTGAATTCGCGAGTCTGCTGCTGCTACTCTCTCAATGATTTCGCTGCTGTTCTCCGGGCAGGCGTCGTCAATGCAATACACGTGCGAGACTTCAGGACCAATTCGGGTCAGCAGTGATTCGACCTGATGCCGAACACGGTAACACGGAATCACCACAGCAATCACCGGATTGCGTCGTGTCGCTGGTTTGAATGCAGAATCAGAAGCCATGTTGGAGATTTCGTTCGTGAATCAAATGGTCAGAGCATGGCCGGCCGGAGCGCTGTCATTGAACTCAGGCAATCAGCGGGTATTTGCCATGGTATAACTGTTCTCATTTCGTAAATGCAGAATTGTGAATACTCTGGCGATGCAGACGGTGAGATGCGACCTCCTCCGTCGATCCGGGAACGATTGGGAAACATTTATCACAGGTTCTTCGACTGCTCCAAATTGTATCGGGCACGGTCACAACGCGGATCAAGTTCCAATGCCCGGTGAAAGTGCCGGGTTGCTGCCTCCTTTCGCCTGAGGACGATCAACGCCTGGCCAAGATTTGTGTGGAACTCAGCATTGTTAGGAGCCAACTCAACCGCCTTTTCGAAGAGGGGCAACGCGGCTTCGGCATCGCCGCTGGTAATCAGGGTGATCCCCAGATTGGTCATGGCCTTATAGTTGCCTGGCGCAAGCTTCAACGCATCTTGATTGTACTGAACTGCCAGCTCGAAGTGTTTCAACTGCTGATGGACGCTTCCGACATTCATGTACACATCGGACAACTGCAGATAATCAGGATGAACTCGGATGACTTCATGAAAACACTTGAGTGCTGCGGCCAGCTCACCTTTCTCGTCGAGGGCTAAACCGTAGTTGTTGAGCGCCCGCGGATTGTGGCGAGCCTTCTCGACAACGTCGCTCCAGATATCAACCGCCGACTGGTAATCCTTATTCCGTACGTATGTCACAGTGCCCAGCAGCAGGACCACCGTGGGGATGACAGCGAACAGCCATCTCCGGGGCATCATCCACTTCCAGCGCTGCACAATTTCCAAACCGCCGATCACGAACAGTGCGGCAATCGTCGCCAGTGGAAGATACATCCGGTGCTCGAACGCAAGATCGGAGATCGGCACGATTGTCGAGGTCGGTGCGAGGATTAGAAAGAACCACCAGCCGAGAAATCCCCACTTTGGATGTCGATACAAGGACCAAAAGGTGACTGCCAGTAAGGCCACGATCAGCAGTGTCGGAGGAATAATCTGAGCCGGAGTGCTCGCGACCGGCCACCACGGATCGAGGCATTGACCGATCGGCAGGAGACAAAGTCTGAGATAATGACAGATCACGCCAGGCTGGCTCAACGCATAACTCAAGGGAGTCAGTGCGTCGACAGCTGAGTTCAGCGTCGCGGAGTTGACTTCTGCAGCGACTGTTAAGACGCCGGCCCTCGGCTGTGTCAACATGCTTTGCAGTGCAGACCATGGTCCGAAGTAAGCCAGCGCGATCCAGGTAGCGCAGAGCCCTGCGTAATATGTTCTTCGGGTTTGCAGGATTTGGCGCCACGAATTCGCAACAAAACAACGGTCGAAACTCAGTACGATGATTGGCGCCGTCGCGATCACTTCTTTAGTCGCCATGCCCAATGCACACGCCAGAATGGACAAAGCATACCACGCCAGTGGTTTTCTCGACTGCTGAGCGGCGATGAATCCCCAGACGGTCATCAGGTAAAACAACCCCATCAACGACTCCATGCGCTGAATCACATAATTCACGCTTTGCGTCTGCAGCGGGTGAGACATCCAGATCAGTGCCGTTCCCAACGCAATCCAATGCGCGTGCCCACCATACCGGTTACGCAGACTCGCCAACTTCAGCGTGCGGCGCACGACCCCGAACAATACGAGACTGGCAAGAATATGGATGGACACGTTGACGAGGTGATATCCATACACGTCGAGTCCGTGCAGAAAATAATTCGCTGCGAATGTCAGGTAAGGGACGGGGCGGTTGCCCGCGTAAAGCCATGCGGGCGGCCAAACGCGACGGATTGCCGGGTTTTCAACGATCTGGTGCAGGTCGTCGAGAATGAACGGGCCCTGGAGGCTGTTGCTGTAAATCAGAGCGCCGAAGAAAAGGATGATCACTGCACCAATGATCAACTGCCGGGGGCTGCTGGTCGCCTCGTTTTGTGGTTCACTCATGAGCCATCAGGCACTGTCGTCGAAAAACTGACTTCCGGAAATCTACGTTGACTTGTACGAAAATCCTTATGGACGTGCCAGTTCATCGCTCCCCGGTTGTCGAATCTGCGTGTCCATTCAGATTCCGAGACGGAACGCAGCAGTCGATCACTCCAGCCCGCCCGCAAAGCAGGTTCCCTGGTTTCTGCATTCTGAGTCAGGGATGGATAGTTGCATTCCGTGTCTGTAAAATCACATGCTTTTCGCAACCCGCGACAGGCTTGGTGGAGAGCCGGTGAGCAGCCACGAAGCATCAACTGACCCATCACGTGGAAACATTGTCCTGCTGAATGTCGTCTTCGGACTGGTCATGTTCGCGAACGCGTACCTGTTGTTTCAGGTGCAGCCGCTGATCAGCAAAGCGATCCTGCCATGGTTTGGCGGCACGCCTGCCGTCTGGAACACGTGCCTTCTCTTCTTTCAGATCACGCTCTTCGGAGGATATCTCTACGCTCATTTGCTTTCGACGAAACTGCTGCTCAAAACGCAACTGGTTGGTCACGGCTTGCTCTTACTGCTGGCCTGCATTGTGCTGCCGATCCGGCCGAATCCGGAATGGAAGCCTGATGGCACGGGCAGCCCGATTTTCGAAATCGTTTTAATCCTTGCTGCCAGTGTGGGGTTCCGTTCTTCGTTCTTTCCACGACGGCCCCACTGCTGCAACACTGGTTTAGCAAATCGCTTCGCGGCCGTTCACCCTATCATTTGTACGCATTATCGAACGTGGGGTCGTTACTGGGCCTGCTGTGCTATCCGTTTGTCGTCGAGCCATTGCTGACACTCGGCCAGCAGTCATCGCTGTTTTCCTTTGCGTTTGTGCTGAGCGCGACCGGCTGCGTCTGCTGTGCGCTGAGCGCTTTCAGGTCGAGCCAGACTGGGCAAGATACAGCAGCACGGCTGAAAACAGTTGAACGTGTGAAAATCGTTGAACGCGGTCCCAACGTTCAGCCTGCCAGACCCGAAATATCCGACCACATCGACTGGATACTACTCGCGGTCGTGCCCTCCATCATGCTGCTGGCGACAACAAATCAGGTGTGTCTGGACGTGGCCACGATTCCCTTCCTGTGGGTATTGCCCCTGACTCT
>JBDOMX010000362.1:662-1930 GCA_039831615.1 Planctomycetaceae bacterium | reverse complement strand
ACCACCGGGTTGCCGTAGGTCTGCGACCCAAGGGCGGCCTGCCACTTGATGTTGACCTGCTTGCGGGTCCATTCCTTCGTCTCTTTGTCGAATTCTCCGACGTCCCACTTCGCAGCGATGTTCTTGCCTTGGGGCGTGTTGTTCCGCAGCGTCGATCCGCCCCACTGTGGCCAGTCGGCTTTGCCGACCTTCATGGCGGCAATCTCCGCCAGCGCCGCTTTCGTGGGGTTAAAGTCGGAAGGTTTGTCTTGTGCGGGAATGGGCCGAATGGTGGCCAAACCCAATAGAACGCCCGCCGCGACGACAGTGCCAGCGGCGATCGTCCAGTACGTCAACGGACGGCGGTTTCGCTTGCTGTCCAGAATCATCCGCAATCTCCTCTCGGGTTCGATGGCATCGCCATGGCCACGGCCGCATGAGGCTCGGTTGCCCGCATGTGCAGCGTCTTTGCGATCGCCAGAAGTTCTTGTGCGTAATCCGCCGGCGACACACCGTTCGCCAGCACCAAATCGTCGCAGGCCCGTTCCCGGTCGACACGCAATTTGCGAGCCGCCAGCCAGACCAAAGGATTAAACCAGTATAGAACAGAAATGATCTGCACGAAATGCTGCACGAGACAATCATGCCGCTGCACATGCCCCAATTCGTGCAACAACACCGCTTCAAGCCGCTGAGAACTCCAATTCCGCGACTCGCTCGGCAACAACAACACCGCTTTGAATACACCCCAGGAGACCGGCATGACCGACTCCGGATGCTCCAGCACGGTGACCCGCATGCGAATTTCCAACTGTTTCTTCAATCGCGCTGTCGCTGCGACAATCCGCGAGTCGTCACAAACCCGGCTGCCCCGAGCCATCCGACGCCGACGTACCAGTCCGACCAGCCAGGGCGAAATCGCCAGCATCACCCCCAACGCCCAGATCATGCCGGCCACATGCCAGCAGGTGACCGAATGCCAGAACGACCGGCCCACGCGGGCGGTCGTCGGACCGGCGGTTGCTTCTTTATGTGTGAGAGGAGTGACTGTTGCAGCATCGTCACCTTGGTACACAAAACCGTTGTGTCCGGGGATGCCGTCATTAATCTCGGCGGTGATCGCATCGATGCGAGCCGCGTGCAGGTAATCGGCCTCTGCTTGCGAATGACGCCAGAACATCACCCGCATCGGCCAACGCGGTAACCCGCCGGAGACCGCCGGCAGAACGAGCAGCGCCGCAAAGACGCTGACCCACACAAAATGGCGTCGCGCCGCCGAGGCACGCTGC
>JBDOMX010000362.1:0-652 GCA_039831615.1 Planctomycetaceae bacterium | reverse complement strand
CGCTGCATCACCATGGCGACGAGAATTGCCGCGACGATCAGTGCACCGCCACGCACCGCCATATCGATCAGGGTATCAAACCAGGTCGGCGAGGCGACCATGGAGGCTTCGAATCTTGCGAGCCAACTCATGACGTACCCTCCCGTCGCGCTGTTTCGATCAGCGTGGCCAGTTCGTCCCATTCGGCCTGGGACATGTCCTGGTCGGAACACTCCAGCAGCCCGGCCACCGTGTTATGCAGCGACCCTGCAAAGAAGGTGTCGACCACGCGCGACAACGCCGAGCGAGCCGCCTTGCGACGGGATCGCGTCGGCCGATAGATGTAGCGGTTCCCTTTTTTCTGATACCGCACGTCCCCCTTCTCGACGAGAATCCGCAACAAAGCCCGGACAGCCGAGTAACTGGGCGGGTCCGGCAACGCCTGCAGCACTTCCCCCGCCGAAGCCGAACCGGCCGCGTACAGCACATCCATGATCTGCCGTTCGCGCTTGGTCAGTTGCTGTTCGGTTTGTGGAACCATCGCTTGCTCTGCTTCCTGCGTTCGATGAGGGAGCGGTATGCTAAATTCTTAGCAGGATGTGGTTGAGGTGTCAATAATTAGTGCTAAGAAAGCAGCATGTAACTTCGAGTCCAAAACTCATCCTCAATCACT
>JBDOMX010000335.1:0-1930 GCA_039831615.1 Planctomycetaceae bacterium | reverse complement strand
TCAAGAAAAACAAGGAGATCCATTTCGTGGCAACCGACGCCAAGGCTCAGGTGGGAATTGGAGATTACCAATATGGTTTTCATGACCCCACCGACAAGTACGTTTTCAAGAGCCGCAAGGGATTGGACGCCGAAATCATTGGACAGATTTCGGAGATGAAAAACGAACCGGACTGGATGCGCCAGCACCGGCTCGATGCACTGGAGATCTTCTTTCAGAAACCCCTGCCGCATTGGGGGGGGAATCTCAAAAACCTGGACTTCCAGAACATCTACTATTACGTGAAAGCCTCGGATCAACAGGAACGCGACTGGGACGACGTTCCGGACGATATCAGAAAGACCTATGACCGACTGGGGATTCCGGAAGCGGAAAAGAAATTCCTGTCCGGAGTCAAGGCTCAATACGAATCCGAAGTGGTATACGGAAGCCTCCAAGAAGATCTGGAAAAGCAGGGAGTCCTTTTTACCGACACGGACAGCGCGGTCCAGCAGCATCCCGAGCTTCTGCGCGAATATTTCAGCAAGATCATTCCTTCGTTCGACAACAAGTTTGCAGCCTTGAATTCTGCCGCTTGGTCAGGTGGCTCGTTCATCTACGTCCCGCCGGGAGTGCAAATCGAGTTCCCCTTGCAGGCCTACTTTCGAATCAACTCCGAAAACATGGGGCAGTTCGAACGGACTCTGATCATCGTCGACGAGGGTGCTTCGGTCCACTATGTCGAGGGCTGTACGGCGCCCACCTATAGTAGTGAAAGCCTGCACTCGGCAGTCGTCGAGATTGTGGTCAAACGCGGAGGCCGTTGCCGATACACAACCATTCAGAACTGGTCGAATAACGTCTACAACCTGGTGACCAAACGAGCGATGGCCTACGGCGACTCCGTCATGGAATGGGTGGATGGAAACCTTGGCTCGCAGTTGACCATGAAATATCCCGCCATCTACCTGATGGAACCGGGTGCTCGCGGAGAGACGTTGTCGATTGCTTTCGCTAACCAGGGACAACACCAGGATGCGGGCGCCAAGATGGTACACTGTGCCCCGAACACGTCGAGCCGAATTGTCTCCAAGAGCATCTCCAAAGGCGGAGGTCGTTCCAGCTATCGGGGATTGGTCAAGGTCAATGGAAACGCCAAGCATTGCAAATCGAATGTCGTCTGCGATGCGTTGATTCTGGACTCCGACAGCCGCAGCGACACATATCCCTATATCGAAGTTGACGACAACGAAGTGACTATCGAACACGAAGCCAGCGTTTCGAAAATCGCTGAAGAACAATTGTTCTACTTGATGAGCCGTGGACTGACCGAAGCCGAAGCCTCATCGATGATTGTCACCGGGTTCATCGAACCGCTCGTTAAAGAGCTCCCCATGGAATACGCAGTGGAATTGAACCGGTTGATCGAACTGCAAATGGAAGGGTCTGTGGGCTGAACGAACGCGCCCAGAAAAAGCGATTCTATCCGCTCGCCACCTTTCAACCGAACGGAAAGCTACGTGGCGATCGCCTCTCCACAGGCATGACATTTCTACCACTCAAGCCCCAAAACTACTGTTCACATCGAGAGTCCGATTGCCATGAGCGCCAGCGGGACAGCCACAGATACAGCAGCAAGTTTCGGCGCCACGGCATTCGAGTCGTTTCTGGCTACGCGCGATGAACCCGACTGGATCACAGCGCAGCGCCGAGCGGCCTTTGCGTCCTACCAGGAATCGCAAGCTGAAGAACTCGATCCCGAAGAATGGAAGCGGATTGACTTGCGCACGTTTCGGCCTGATCGCTATGAGCTCTGCGCCGAACCCGCGGCTGACGCGAGTGCCAACCTGGAATCATTGCTGACCAATCGTACCGAATTCGCCGGTCAGGTCTCACATCTCGACGGTCATTGTGTCGGTCAGTCGGTCTCCGATGAACTCAGCAAACAAGG
>JBDOMX010001087.1:0-1936 GCA_039831615.1 Planctomycetaceae bacterium | reverse complement strand
GGTTGCATGTGCTGACAGACGCTCTGGGCAGTGTCGGTGCCATCGTGGGTGGATTGTTGATCTGGGCCTTTGACTGGAATCTGGCGGATCCGATCGTCTCGATCCTGATCGGATTGCTGGTGGTCTACTCGTCTTGGAATCTGCTGCGAGAATCCACCAACATCCTGATGCAGACCACACCACCCCACATCGACCTCGAGGAGATCCGAAACGCGCTGGCGCAAGTGCCGGGCGTGACCCAACCTCACGATCTGCACGTGTGGACAATGACCGACCGACGTTATGTGTTGACATGTCACATCACAGTGGCTGACGCACACACACCGGCCGACGCACTCCGAGCCGCACAAGCAATGATCCGCGAGCGGTTTCTGATCGAACACATTACGATTCAGACCGAGCCCTTGGATTTTGACCAGCCATCCGCTCCCGAGTCGGCCGGCCCAGCGTGACGACCGGTCGCAAGTCACGTGCCGTCCACTTGCTGGCTGGTACAACACAAACGGAACTCAGCTCCATGACCGAACTCAGCGGCAGACTGCAACGACTCCCTTTCATGGACCACCTCGGCATGGCACCGTTTCTGCTGTTTGTCACCTGTGCGATTTGCGACCGAACCGGGCAACCCGCCAGCGCCGACGTCCAGACGCCACGGCCGAACATCGTCGTGATTCTGACCGACGACCAGGGCTACGGGGATGCGAGCTGCCTGGCCGAAGCGGCAAAGTTTCGCACACCCCATATCGACCGTTTGTCGCACAAGGGACTCACGTTCTTGGATGGGCATAGCTCGGACACGGTGTGTACACCATCGCGATATGGGCTGTTGACCGGCCGTTACAGTTGGCGCACACATTTGAAACGCGGAGTCATGCAGGCTGAGGGAGACTGTCTGATCAGCCAGGGACGCCTGACGCTGGCGTCGATGCTCGCAGCGCAGGGCTATCAAACCGCAATGGTCGGTAAGTGGCACCTGGGCATGGATTTCCCCGGCACGCGCGGCAATCGTGATTGGTCGCAACCGGTTCGAGATATGCCGCTGGACAAAGGCTTCGACTTTTATTGGGGAATCCCCGCGTCGATGAATTACGGAGTCCTGGCTTGGTTCGAAGGCCGATTTGCCAAGCAACCACCGACTCTGTTCACCCGTAAGAAACCCAATGCGGCGGCCCTGTCCGACTACCGCATCATGCCGCCGTACCAAGCAAAACCAAGCCGTCCCGACGACCTGGAGGTCGCGGCAGATTTCGTGGACAGCCAATGCCTGACTCGCTTTACGGACGTTGCCTTGGATTGGATTCGCGGGCGGGCTTCCGACGCGCGGGATGGAAAACCGTTCTTTGTGTATCTCCCGTATACCTCACCCCACAAACCGGTGATCACGATCGAGAAATTTCGTGGCGCGAGCCAGGCGGGAGCCTACGGAGATTTCATGATGGAGACCGACTGGCACGTGGGGCGGATCCTGAAACTGCTCGACCAGGAACAACTGACGAACAACACCATCGTGGTATTGACCAGTGATAACGGTCCGGAAAACACATGGAAGCAACGAGCGACCCTTTATGGTCACCGCCGTTCCGGCCCATATCGAGAAGGCAAACGCTCGATCTACGAAGGCGGCCATCGTGTGCCATTTCTCGTGCACTGGCCCGACAAGGTCCGCAGCGGACGCACCTGGTCACAACCCGTCTGTCAGACCGACCTGCTGGCCACGTTTGCCGAAATGCTCGATGTGAAGTTACCACACACGGCAGCCGAGGACAGCGTCAGTTTTCTCGATGTCCTGCTGGACAAACCCAACATCCCTGCACGAGCGTCCATGGTCCACCATTCCGCGCGCGGCCGATTTGCCGTCCGCAGTGGACACTGGAAACTGGTCATGGAAACCTCCAAACTCAAGCGAGAACTCTACAACCTGCAAACCGACCCGGCA
>JBDOMX010000430.1:0-8131 GCA_039831615.1 Planctomycetaceae bacterium | reverse complement strand
GGGCGTGGAACAGATCAAGTGGGTCGATACTTTCGCGACGAACCTTGGCGTCGAAGTTCGTGCCGCCCGGAGCCAGTCCTCCCTGTTTGAGGATGACCAGCATAATCTGGGTCGACAGGTAAATGTAGGTGGGGAATTGATCGGTATCCCAGCCCAGCAGCAGGTCTCCGGTGTTGGCATCGATGCTGCCAAGTGCGCCCTGGATGGAAGCGTACTCCAGTTCGTGCATCATGGAGTGACCAGCGAGCGTGGCATGGTTCGTTTCGATATTGAGTTGAACGAATTCGAGCAGCCCATACTGGCGGATAAAGTTCATACAGGCGGCGGCATCGAAGTCATACTGATGTTTGGTTGGTTCTTTGGGCTTGGGCTCGAACAGGAACTGGCCCGTGAATCCGATCGATCGAGCATGATCTTTGGCCATGTGCATGAATCGAGCCAGATGGTCCAGTTCGCGTTTCATGTCGGTGTTGTAGAGATTCATGTAGCCTTCACGACCGCCCCAAAAGACGTAGTTTTCTCCACCGAGTTCCCTGGTAACTTCGATCGCCTTTTTCACCTGGGCGGCAGCGTAGGCGTAGACATCGGCATTGGGGCTGGTGGCGGCGCCGTGCATGAAACGTGGATGTGAGAACAAATTGGCCGTCCCCCAGAGCAGTTTGACCCCCGTTTCCTTTTGTTTCTCCTTCAATTTGCTGACAACCGTGTCGAGGTTGGCGTTGGATTCTTTCAGTGTGGCGCCTTCAGGTGCGACGTCCCGGTCGTGGAAACAGTAGAACGGGACACCGAGTTTGCTGATGAATTCAAAGGCGACGTCAACTCGACGCAAAGCATTGTCCAGCGAGTCTGAGCCATCGTCCCATGGCCGAATCAGCGTGGGTGCTCCGAAGGGATCGGCACCAGTGCCGCGGAAAGTGTGCCAGTAGCAGACACTGAATCGCAGCCAGTCGCTCATGGAGCGGCCTTCCACTACTTCTTCTGCGTTGTAGTGATGGAACGCGAGCGGGTTCTTTGAGGTCGGACCCTCGTATTCGACCTTGCTGACTTCGGGAAAATAACTGGTCATCTGCGGGCCTTCAGATTGTCCGTATTGTTGTCGGGGAAGCAAGAATGACAGGTAACCGAATGTTGCTTGCAGCGCCGGCAGATCAACTGCGGCAGGAACTGCCGCTGCGGCATCGGGCCGCGTATCGTACCGGCGAAAAATGCTGATTCCCATCCACGACGGCAGCTTTCCGGCTGGTCGCAGCGGGAATCCGGGGTGGCTCATTCAAGATCGATGTCGGTACCCTGCTGTTCCGGACCTGCGTCTGGACAGCTCCAGGACCATGGAGCGATCATGGCGCAGGCTGAGTTGTTTGACGAACTGATTTGCCTGGAAGTGGCTGACAATGAAACGGATAGACGGGACAAGAACATTTGCGGCAGGACTCTTTCTGTTTCTGGTGCCCTTGACCGCGGCTGGGACCGGAGACGAAGGGCTTGGTTCCGGCAGGTCAGATGTCGGCGAAAACGATCCTGTCGTTTCAGCAGATTCCGATGCCGACAACGAATCCAGGAGCGATCCACCGAGTTACCTGCTGCGCTACCGGTTTCGCAAAGGCGAAGTGATTCGGTATCGATCTGAAAGCATTGAGGAGCAATGTTTCTCGGTCGCCGGGCGGAGCAAAACCGATCGAACTCAGGTTCAACAAGTCCGTCGATTTGAAGTCAGTGGTCTTGATCCGTCCGGTCAGGCCAGTCTTGTCATGCAGTTTGAATCGGTTGAAATGTCCAAACAGGTGGACGACCAGGAGCCGATTGTGTTTCGAAGCAGCATGAAACCCTCAGAGGTCCCACCGATGTATGCCGCATTTGCGGACCGGTTGAGGAGTGGTGCTCCGCGGTTTGTCGTCGCACCGACCGGCACGCCAACGAATGAGGACGACGAGATCATCGTCCGGCCCGACACCGATGAGCAGCACGAGAAACACAAGGATCAACCGGACACCCGGTTGAGGCCGCCGGTACCGAAGCATCCAGTGAAAGTTGGCGATTCCTGGAAGTATATCAGTCGTGTCAAAGTGCGAGTTGCTGAGGACATCACTCGGGAAATTGGCTTGCTGACAACATGTCGACTGGAATCGGTTGAGAGCGGGATCGCACGAATTAAATTCACAACTTCTCCAACCATTCGGCTCAAATCCATCGCTGCAAGGTCACAGTTGGCCAGTGCGCAGCCGAGAGGCTATTCTTTGATGGATATCGAGGCGGGGCGTATCACCAAACGCGTGACCCGCAACAGCAATACTGTCCATGGAGTTCGAGGGCCCCAGTCACTGCTGACCTATTCATCGGAGACGATTGAAGAACTTCTGACTGAAGCAGCCAGCGTTTCGCAACGGTAACGGCGAACTGCGATGGATCTCCACCGTTTCGTTTGACGCTGGCAATCGTCCGCAAAGCCCATGGGTAGACAGATTGACACCTGCAACAGCAGCCAGCCACGTTTCGTGACCTGGTGGTCTGCCTAACGTCTCACGAATCAACAGACATGTCGGCCGGACCCGGCAAACCCTTGCAGTGCCGGAACTTCGGTCGCCATGTTGTTAAGATTCATGCGGGCACTTTGCGATTTGCCATTCGAAGGGTTTGCGCCGTTCCCGCTCGCTCGCGACCTCCGGTCCGGCCTGCATGAATCATTCGGGCTAACGTCTAACGGATAAACAGCTTCGATCGAATTGGCCTTCGCGAGAAAGCTAACCTGGACAATTGGCTCGTCCTTGACATCCAGTCAGCTTCCTGACAGGATGCCGCCTCCTGAAGGGATGGTGCCCCTGTGGTGGAAGTCCATGCGGTAAAACGCACGGTGACCGTCTGTCTGGCTGCCAAAAAAAGACTGCATGTCCGCACCCCGGATCAAGATCCATTGAAGGAATCTTTTATCTCTGGTTTGGTTGCGGTTCACGGTTTCAGGTGAATTCCAGATCGGATTCGCCGGGTCCCATGCTGCTTCCCAATAACACGCAAGTCCCTGGGGAGCGTATCAGGAAAGATGCAGAATGAGCCGCGACGATTCTGCGTCGAACAATTTGATCCAATCGCGGACATTCCGCCGTCAATATCAGTGTATGCCAACAGTGCATGACTCAATGAAGGTCTTTGGTCATGGCAGTACCTAAGAGAAGACAATCCAAATCCCGTTCGCGAAAGCGTCGCAGTCACAACGCTGTGAAGCCCATCCAGCTGGCGCGGTGTTCGCAATGCGCCACCTCACATCCAACCCACGTTGTTTGTCCGACGTGCGGATACTACCAGGGTCGCACGCTGGTAGAAGAAGACGAGGGCTAACCCGATGCGAATCGCGCTTGACGCGATGGGGGGCGATTTCGCTCCGGACCCAAATGTTCAGGGTGCGATTCAGGCAATTGACCAAACTGAGGATCTGGAAGTGATCCTCGTGGGAGACCGGTCTGTTCTTGAGCGGCAGCTCGAAACGGCAGGATCAACGAGCGATCGGATTTCCATCATTGAATCGCACGGCGTCGTGGGGATGGACGAAAAGCCGACGGTTGCCTTGCGGGAAAAGCCGGAATGTTCCATCGCCCTCTGCTGGAGGCTGATGGCAGGTGGTGATGCGGACGCCGTCGTGAGTGCCGGAAACACGGGGGCAGTGGTGGCGGCCGGATTGAGAACACGGTTGTTCCTGAAGGGCATCAAACGGCCCGGGATTGCCGTCACGCTCCCCACTCGCAAAGGAGCCAGCGTTTTGCTGGACGTGGGCGCCAATCCCGATGCACGCCCCGAACACCTCCTGCAATATGGTGTCATGGGAAGCATTTATGCTCGAGAATTCCTGGGGGCCAGTGAGCCTCGTATTGGCCTCATGAACATCGGCAGCGAGGACGGGAAGGGCAACGACCTGTACCGCGAAACCCATCAGCGTCTGTCGGCCTCACAATTACGTGATCGTTATGTCGGTAACGTGGAAGGCCGAGGACTTTATCAGGGCGAAGCGGATGTGCTGTTGTGCGAAGGTTTCGTGGGCAACATCATCCTGAAAGTCAGCGAGGGGATGGCGTCGTTCATGATGAAGTCGGTCGCGGAGGCGATGCACACGGAGCTCAGCGACGAACGCGAGCGAGCCGGTGCGGTGCTCAAACAACTGGGTCGACGCTATCGTTATCAGGAAGCCGGCGGAGCACCACTGCTGGGAATTGATGGCACATGCATTATCTGCCATGGATCCAGCGATGCGGACTCCGTTGGCAACGCATTGCGTATGGCAGTTGACATGGACGCGCACAACATTAACTCGCAAATCGTCGAACGCCTTGCGGCTCAGACTGCGAATGCCTGACCGGCGTTCATGGTCCCTGGTTCTGTTCCGGCTGAGCCAGTGGCGCTGAATCAGGAGAATGTCATGTCAAAGATTGCCCTCTTGTTTCCAGGTCAGGGAGCACAGCATGTTGGGATGGGGCAACGCCTGGCAGCACAGTATCCACAGGCGCGTGCCCTGTACGACACAGCTGCAGACATTCTTGGCTACGATTTGGCGAAGCTTTGCTTTGAGGGCCCCGCTGAAGAACTGGATTCCACCATCATTAGTCAGCCGGCGCTGTTCGTCAGTAGTCTGGCAGCGTTGGAAAAACTGCGGGGGGACAGTCCTGAGGTTGTTCTCGGATGCGAGTTCTGCGCCGGGTTGAGTCTGGGTGAATACACAGCACTTGTGTTTGCCGGAGCTCTCTCATTCGAAGATGGTCTGCGACTGGTACAGCGGCGAGGCGAGGCCATGCAGGCCGCTGCCGACGCGACGCCTTCCGGGATGGTCAGCATTCTGCTGCTGGACGTTGATCAGGTGCAGGAAATCTGCAGGGAGGCAGCTGGTCAGGGCATCATTCACATCGCCAACTACCTCTGCCCAGGGAACCTGGTTGTGAGCGGTGTGAACGCGGCGTGCGAACGTGCGGCGGAGCTGGCGGAGTCGGCAGGTGGCAGGGCAGTTCCGCTGGCAGTTGCCGGTGCATTCCACACTGAAATCATGAAACCGGCCGACGCGACACTGGCGGAAGCCTTTAACGACGTGAAGCTGAAATCACCCGACCTTCCGGTGATCTCAAATGTCGATGTGGAGTCTCATACTGGCCCGAACGAGATCCGTGATAAGCTGGTTCGTCAGGTTGTCAATCCTGTTCGCTGGGAAGAATCACTTCGGGCGATGATGGCAGCCGGCTGCAACGATTTCTACGAAGTCGGTCCCGGAAAGGTGTTGAAGGGGCTGCTGCGACGAGTGAGTCGCAAGACGCCGTGCATAACGATCAATGATTCATTCGATCGTTCCGGGACTCGCTGAGTTTACTTTTTGGGCCGTGCTGATACCGTAGGTCTGACCCACGTCAGCGTCAGCCGGCAGCTTGCTTGTCCCGGTCGACGGTGATTCTCTGCAATCGTCAGAGTGAGTTAACCGGCTTCCCACAAATCCTGCGTGCCTGCCTGCGACAGGCGGCCTTAGATTCGGTCGTTGGGGTTGTCGAAATACTGCAGTGCCCCGCCGCTGTTGCAGGCCTTCGGCACCCAACACGTTGCAAGGACAACACTTATGACATCGGCCAGATTGCATCTTGATGGCCAGGACTACGAGTTTCCTGTGATTCGCGGTACAGAGAACGAAGTCGGCATCGATATCGGAAACCTGCGTGCCACCACCGGCGCAATCACTCTGGATCCCGGTTTTACAAGCACTGGAGCTTGCTCGAGCGCGATCACCTATATCGATGGTTCAAATGGCATTCTGCGTTATCGCGGATATCCAATTGAGCAGCTGGCCGAACAGTCGGATTTTCCGGAGGTAGCCTACCTGCTGCTCTACGGCGAGCTGCCAAACGCGGAGCAGGCTGCCGCTTTTCGAGCAGATTTGACCTATCACAGTATGATCCACGAGGACATGAAGAAGTTCTTCGAAGGGTTTCCGACGAACGCTCATCCCATGGCGATTCTGTCAGCCATGGTCGCGTCTCTGTCAACGTATTACCCAGGAACTGAAGAAGAGAGCAACGATACCAACTTCGTGAGATTGATCGCGAAGATCCGCACGCTCGCCGCCTACGCTTACAAGAAGTCCATCGGCCAGCCGACAATCTACCCGCGCAACGATCTGTCTTATGGTGCGAACTTCCTGCACATGATGTTCGCGGTTCCGGCTGAGGAATACGTGATCAATCCGGTGATGGTCAAAGCACTGAACATGCTCCTGATTCTTCATGCCGATCATGAACAAAACTGCAGCACGTCGACCGTTCGCATGGTCGGCAGCAGCCGAGCCAATATCTTCGCCGCAATTTCGTCGGGAATCTGTGCGTTATGGGGTCCACTTCATGGCGGAGCCAATCAAAAAGTCCTCGAAATGCTACAGATGATCGAACAGGATGGGGGTGGATATCAGAAGTGGATCGACAAAGCCAAACACAAGGATGATGACTTCCGTCTTATGGGTTTTGGCCACCGCGTTTACAAGAACTTCGATCCCCGGGCCACCATTCTGCGCAAGATGACCGGTGATGTCCTTGAAGAACTGGGGATGGAGGACCCGCTGCTGGAGATTACGAAGGATCTGGAGCGAGTTGCGCTGGAGGACGAGTATTTTGTGGAACGCAACCTGTATCCCAACGTCGATTTCTACAGTGGTATCCTGTATCGTGCGATGGGAATTCCAACCAACATGTTTACGGTGATGTTTGCGATCGGACGCCTTCCCGGGTGGCTGGCTCACTGGAAGGAATTGCGAGAAGACGACAGTACTCGCATCAATCGACCCAGGCAGATCTACACCGGTGCAACAGAACGAGCCTACAAGTCGCTTGCCGATCGCGGTTGAGTACGTAGCTTCGCGATCCTCACTTTGAGATGCAGTTGACATGCCCATGAGATGGTCGACGGAAGGCGCCCAATCACCTACGGGGCAGAACAATTTGTGCCTCAACTCCGTCACATCCGGCGAAACGAAGGAAGCATGCTGGCTGACATTCTCAGATCGCATTGACCCGCTATCAGGTAACTGCACCACGGTTATGCCATTCATCATCACTGACGGACATTCGACATCATGCCAGATCCCTTAATCAAGATCGGCGTCAACGGAGCGGCAGGTCGTATGGGCCAGCGGATCACGGCGTTGACGTTGAAAGATAAACAGCTCGAGCTGGCCGCCGCCCTGGAGTCTGACCGTCATCCGGATATGGGTCGTGACGCGGGTCTGGTCTGCGGGCACGGATCGTGCGGCGTACCGATCACATCAGTGCTCGAGCACAAAGTCGATGTCATGATCGATTTTTCAACTCCGGACGGCGTCGAATCGATCGTTGAGACGTGCGAAACCAGACACATACCACTGGTACTGGCAACAACAGGCCTGCGCAGGAAGCAACAGTCCATCGTTGATACAGCAGCCCAGTCGATCCCGATCCTGATGGCGCCCAGCATGAGTCAGGCGGTCAATCTGATGATGAAGCTGGTGGGCGATGCGGCACGTGTGCTGCGCGACAACACAGCCGGCGTTGACGTGGAAATCATTGAACGCCATCACCGTTTCAAAGAAGATGCCCCCAGTGGAACGGCTCTTCACTTTGGAAAAATCGTCGCGGAGAACATGGGCCAGAGCAGCCACGTACACGGCCGCGAAGGACGGCCGGGACTGCGTCCTCAAAGTGAAATCGGCTACCACGCGCTGAGGACCGGAGACAACGTCGGCGAGCACACGATTGTGTTCGGCATGCTGGGAGAAACGATTGATCTGACAGTGCGGGGCCACACTCGTGACAGTTATGCGTACGGGGCCCTGCAGGCCGCGAAGTTTCTGATTGGCCAGGGAGCCGGCATGCACTCCATGGCGGATGTCCTGGGTTTCGACTCCTGACTGCGGTGGTACTTCGACATGCGGGCCGTCATTCAGCGAGTGTCTCAGGGAGCGGTCACAGTCGATGGAGAAGTGACCGGCCAAATTGGAGTTGGTTTCGTCGTCCTGCTGGGAGTGGCGGCCGCCGACACTCAGGATGACGTCATCTGGCTGGCTGGCAAAGTGGAAGGCCTGCGCGTTTTCGAAGACGACGAGGGCAGGATGAACCTTGCGTTGAAGGACGTTGGCGGCAGTGTACTC
>JBDOMX010001185.1:0-8147 GCA_039831615.1 Planctomycetaceae bacterium | reverse complement strand
GATATTTGCGGGACGATATTTGCGGGACGCCGGCAGCGGGACGCCGGCAGCGGGCTGGCGACTTCGGTCGGCACATGGAAGTCCGAAACGGAAGGACACGGTGAAGTGAATGTTGGTACTGTCACGAAAAGCGGGAGAGCGAATTCTCGTCGGGGACGACGTGGCCATCACAGTCGTGAGGATTGGCCCAAACTCAGTCCGCGTCGGCATCGAAGCCCCTCGTTCGACGAACATTGTTCGCGAAGAGTTGTGTAACTTTGGTGATGCAGAACAGAAATCGGAATCGAACGAGGTTCTGCCTCTTTAGATCCGTTGAACACTGAAGCAGGGTCACGCAGTCCTGTCGATGTCACGTCCGCCGGGGTCAGTCCCCGGCTTTTTTTGTGCGCAGAGTCAACGCCGCGGGAGGAGTGAGAGAACCGAACGACGACCCCGACTGGCAACCCTCTCCGTTGCAGCTCGACAAAGCGGCCTCTCCACTCTGCAGCGCAGATCAACGACCGAAACCAACTCCCGAACCGCTCCGCCGTCACGGGATCCAACGATATTCCGGGTGTCGTTCGACCGGTGCCTTGCCTCGCGTTCTCCCGACCTGTAAGACGCTGCACGCAGTCTGCAGAATTCACCGCAGTCCCCAGGGAACAGGATCATGGCCGATCGCTTCGAAAAAGCTCGCCTCGAAAAACTCGAAAAAATTCAGTCACTGGGGCAGGACCCCTTTGGACAACGGTTCGACAACCACTCTTCGATCAGTGACGTGCGGGAGGCGGTTCCTCAAACGTCCGGCGACCCCGGCAGTGCCGTGCGTCTGGCCGGCCGCATCATGCTGCGACGTAAGGCAGGCAAGCTCAGATTCTATGACGTCAAAGACCAAAGTGGTCGCATTCAGTTGCTGTTCTCGCGAGGTGATCTCAGCGAGGAACAATGGTCTCTGATGGGAGCTCTTGATCTCGGCGATCTCATCGGCATCGACGGAACGACATGGCGGACTGACTCCGGCGAGCCCTCCGTAAAGGTTTCACAACTGACGGTCCTGTGCAAATCTCTGTCACAACCGCCGGAGAAATTTCACGCCGTGAAGGACGTCGAAACGCTGCTCAGGCAACGCTATCTCGATCTGATCTATAACGACGGTGTCCTGGAACGCATGCTCCGGCGTTCCGCCATCATTGACTCCGTGCGACAAACATTACGGAACCAACGATTTCACGAAGTGGAAACCCCCGTCCTGCATTCAATTGCGGGCGGAGCCGCGGCCCGTCCTTTCGTCACACACCACAATTCTCTCGACATGGAGCTCTACCTGAGGATCGCACTGGAACTGCATCTCAAACGACTGATGGTCGGTGGAATCGAGCGGGTATTCGAAATCGGTCGCGTGTTTCGAAATGAGGGCGTGGATGCGACGCACAATCCCGAATTTACGATGATCGAAATCTACCAGGCCTATGGTGACTATCACAGTATGATGGACCTCACTGAGCAGATTGTGGTGGAGGCAGCTCAGGCCGTGTGCGGCTCTCTGGTCATCCCGTGCGGCGACGAAACGATCGATTTTACTCCGCCATGGGATCGACGCTCCTACAGCGAACTCTTTGCGGAACATGCTGGCTGCGCGATGCAGGACCCGGATGCAGTCGCAGCAAAGGCAAAGTCACTCGGGATCGAAACCGCCGGACGTCATCCTGACGTGCTGATCAACGATGTGTTTGAAGAGACGGTTGAAGACCACCTGCAGGGGCCTGTTTTCGTCGTCGACTATCCGGCGTCCATGTGCCCTCTCACAAAACGCAAACAGAGCGATCCGAACATTGCCGAACGGTTTGAACTGTTCGTGAAAGGGATGGAACTGGCCAATGCCTACACCGAACTCAACGATCCGCGTCTGCAGGAAGAACTTTTCCGGACCCAGCTTGAAGGCCAGCCAGACGAAGATTCGATGGCCAAAATGGATCATGATTTCGTGAAAGCGCTGAAGGTTGGCATGCCCCCTGCCGGTGGTCTGGGAATCGGCATTGATCGTCTGGTGATGCTGCTGACCGACAGTCGCAGCATCCGGGATGTCATCTTCTTTCCCCTGTTGCGACCCGAGACAGGGTCGCAACAGGAGCGGTGAACTGCAACCGCATCGTCCGCCCCGCGGTCGCATCTTCAGTTGCCCGGCGCAACCAATCGATGGACTGCCGCCGCGCCATAAAAAAGGCGACTGGGCGATGCCGCGGAACCGCAGATCCGACAACTAAGTTGCAGATGCCCTCCAGCGCGATAAGACTGTACTCAGAGAACCTTCGTACCGTCGTGTTGGAGATCAGTCCGAATGCGTCTACATCCTGTTCTATCGCTGGCAGTCATTTTTGGCTCAATGGCAGGACTTACGTCCAGCCGGGCAGACGACACATTGAATTTGCAGCTGCGCTATCAGGCAGAAACCAGCCTCCGCAGCGGTCGTTTTCATGTGCTCACCCGCGATGAACAATGGAAGCCGGAAGAGACCGCGATCATCGTTTGTGATGTGTGGGATCTGCATCACTGCCGCAATGCGGTCAAACGGGTAGAGGAATTCGGTCCACGACTGAATCACCTGTTGACGAAAGCCCGGACGATGGGAGTCACAATCATCCACTCGCCGAGCGACTGCATGTCGGCCTACGGCAATCATCCTGCACGCAGACGCGCCCAGGCAGCACCCACGGCCAGCTTCGTACCTCATGAATGCGACGAATGGTGTTCCGTCATTCCCTCCGAGGAGCGGGCAGTCTATCCGATCGACCAGTCAGACGGCGGTGAAGATGACGACCCGACCGAGCATGCCGAATGGGCCGCACAACTGAGTGCCATGGGCCGCAAACCCGGTTCGCCATGGAAACAACAGAGCGACCTGATCGCGATCGACAGCGATCAGGACTATATCAGCGACCAGGGGACGGAAGTCTGGAATGTACTGCAGTCCAGGGGGATCCGAAATGTGATCCTGACCGGTGTGCATACCAACATGTGTGTGCTGGGAAGGCCGTTTGGACTGCGTCAAATGTCGCGCAACGGCATGAATGCCGTGCTGATTCGCGACATGACTGACACCATGTACAACCCTCAGCGCTGGCCCTACGTGAGTCATTTTACCGGCACGGATCTGATCGTGTCACACATCGAACGATACGTTTGCCCCACCATCACCAGCGATCAGTTCATCGGTGGCACGCCGTTCCGTTTTTCGAACGACACACGTCCTCATGTTGTGATGCTGATTGCCGAGCGAGAATATCACACCAATGAAACACTGCCGGCATTCGCAGCAAGTCACCTTGGTCGTGATTTCAAGGTCACCGTGGTGTTTGACAAAGAGTCCGATCGTAATTCTCTGCCTGGTATTGAGGCTGTTGGCACGGCCGATGTGCTGCTCGTCAGCGTTCGCCGCCGCGTCCTGCCTCCGGCCCAACTGCATTGGGTCCGTGATCATGTGGCTGCCGGGAAACCGGTGATCGGCCTTCGGACGGCCAGTCATGCATTTTCGCTCAGGAACAAGCAACCTCACGCGGGTCACGTTGCCTGGACTGAATTCGACGCGGAAGTCTTTGGCGGAAGCTATCATGGTCATCATGGCAACAAGCTGAAATCAATCGTCTCAATCACCGAAGGGAGTCACCCGATTGTCGCCGGGGTCTCACCGAAAATGATGAAGCAGGGCGGATCGCTGTATCAAACTTCACCTTTGGCGGCCGGAACCAGTGTCCTCTCCACCGGAAGTATCGAAGGACTTCCAGTGGAACCAGTCAGCTGGACGTTTACTCGCGCTGACGGTGGCCGATCTTTTTATACGTCAATGGGACACACTGACGATTTCAGAAATCCACAGTTCACGCGGCTCCTGTACCAGGCCATCTGCTGGGTCTCCGAATTGACACCGACAGACGCGGTGGTCACCGACGACTGGATCACTGAAGAAATCCCTCCTGCCAGCGTATCTGATCAGCTCTCCGGGGATGGAGATGTCTGGCTGCGCTGCGCTTTCAGGCTGCCACAGGACTGGACACGCGATATTACAGCGCTGGACCTCCAGATGGAGGCCACTTCACACGAAGTATCGGCCTGGGTCAACGGCAGCCAGCTGGTGCTGCTCCCGCCAGCTTCAAATGGTGTCCGACGCTACGAAATCAAGGTTGATCAACTGGAGCCAGGGGATGCAAATCTGCTCGTCCTTCGCGGACACTCCACGTGGATCAAGGGTATGCAGGTCGCTCCGTCGATCCAGTCGCCGAAAAAGAGCTTGTCACTGCACGGCCGCTGGCAGCTGCGGACCGGGTCCGATGAGGAGTTGTCAGGCATTCCGCTGCCGGCAAAATTCGGGGCTTCGGCGGACATCGTCTTCACGCCCGCGGAACCGTTATGGACATCGCGACCCCTCACGCAGCCGAACGCGTTCACGTCAGGCATTGAGGGACCGGCGTGCGATCCCGCGGGGAATATTCTAGCAGTCAATTTTGAAAAGCAGGGAACCATTGGCCGCGTGAGTCCGGATGGATCCGCAGAGCTCTACGTCATACTCCCGGAGGGCAGCACCGGCAATGGAATCCGTTTTGACAAAGACGGAAACTTCTTTGTGGCCGACTACACAGGTCACAACATCCTCAAAGTGGATTCAAAAAATCGAAAGGTGACAACGCTGGCTCACCAGGATCAGATGAACCAGCCGAATGACATCGCGATTGCACCGGACGGCACGCTGTATGCCAGCGATCCAGCGTGGGACGAGGGCACCGGACAGCTGTGGCGAATTGATGCAGATGGCACGGTGACTCGACTGGCGCAGGACATGGGAACAACCAACGGCATCGAAGTCAGCCCGGATGGTCACACATTGTATGTCAATGAATCAGTCCAGCGCAACGTCTGGGCGTTCGACATCACTCCCGAAAAACAACTGACGAACAAACGGCTGATCAAAAAATTTCCGGATCACGGCTTCGACGGCATGCGGTGCGACGTGGATGGCAATCTTTATATCGCCCGGTACGGAGAAGGCACGGTGGTCAAGATGTCACCGGCCGGAGAAATCCTCCGGAAGGTGAATGTCCTCGGAGCCCGTCCCTCCAATCTGTGCTTCGGTGGTCCGGACGGCTGCACTGTTTATGTCACGCAGGTCGACGGCGCCCGACTTGTCAGCTTCCGCACCGACCGCCCCGGTCGAGCGTGGGCGGAACGTCAGGCCCGGTGATCACAACAGCATGACAACCCCATTCATGCCAGTGAGCCGACTGTAGATCGCCAGAACCTGTTGCGGCGATTCGCACTGCGGTTCCATTGTGATTGCGATGTGGGCGCCGTTCTTTGCGGATCTCATCGAGTAGTTCGGATCCACTTCCAGCCGCAGTTCGTCGCGAACGGCGGCGATCACTCTCGCCAGAAAGTTGTCACCGGCAGAACCAATGACCTTGAACATAAACTCGCATGGAAAGTCATGTCGAGCTTCAAGAAGTTCCACGGATGGCAGCGGCATGATGAGGCTCAATCAGACGGGCGCTGGCGGGCTGGACGGAAAGAATTATACCTCTTCGACCGACAACACCGAGCGCATTTCCCGAATTATCACGGCAAGGGGCTGCCCGTCTGATCATGTTCGGATTGATCGCTCTGTTTCGTGGCACCGTTTTCTGCTGAAATGCGACCAGTGGCCCCGGTTCTTACCGATTCCAGCACGGATGCCTTCACATGAACTTGCCTAACCCGGGACCGATCAGAGTCGCCTTCTGGAATCTGCAGAATCTGTTCGACATTGAACCATCTCCAATCGCCTCAGAACTCGGTTTTTCAACCATCAGCGGCTGGGACCGCCGCGCTTTGGAGGCCAGGGTCACCAACCTGGCGAGTGCCATTCGCGGGATGTTCGACGGCGATGGGCCGGACCTGATTGGCCTGGCAGAGGTGGAAAACGAACGGGTTGCTCAGCACCTGATGAAAGCAGTCGGGCGCGATGACTATGTGCTGGTCACCGCCAAAGATCCTCAGCTCGCCGCCACCGGGACGGCATTGATCTATTCGGAACGCGTCTTTGCGAACGAACCGGTTCTGGTCCGCAGTCATTGTGTCCACCTGCGATTTCCAACGTGCGATATTCTTGAAGTTCAACTGACGGCATGCGCGAATGACGCCGATTTGACTGTCCTGGTGAATCACTGGCCATCTCGCCGTGAGCTGAACTCCGATGCATTCCGGCAGACGACTGCCAGCTATTGCGCAAAGCTGATTGAGCAGCACCTGAAGTTGAATCGCCCTGAATATGTGGAACTGGCCGACAGCGAGTTGTCTCGGCACCTGCTCAACGAACGCTGGAACCGCAATCTGCTGTTGATGGGCAGCTTCAACGATGCTCCCTGGGCGAAGAGCATCCATGACATTCTGAACGCGGGCTTCAGTCTGCGCGCGATGGAGCGACCGCTGCCAGTTCCGCTCCACACATTGCCGTCCTGGCGATCTTATGCAGGATGTCGTCCGGAATTATTCAATCCCGGCTGGTCACTGCTTTCAATTCCGGATCAGGGAACGTGTGTGGACCCGGCCGATCAGCGTGCAATCCGCATCGACGATCAAATGATACTCTCGCGAGGAATCATCACTGGAAGTTCGGGGCTTCAGGTGACAACGGACGACCGGGGAGTCCCTGCGTTGTCGTGCCTGTCAGCAGAAACGCTGGCCGCCCGATCGGGACACCCCATGCCGTTTGACTGCGAGACGTACGATGGATTCAGTGACCGGCTGCCTGTGGGGCTGACACTGGAGATCACGCCCCCGGCCCCTGCCAAAACAGTTGTCGTCAGCGCGGACAGTTGTGCTGCCAGTCACCGCTCAGATGGGTAGTCGCCTGGTTTCGTGGCAAAAACGGAGGCAACCCACGAATACCGTTCGCAACTGAAGCGACCGGCGTTAGCGCCATTCGTAGCCGAACGGCACCACGTCAGTCGGTCGCGGCGCTGCATGTCGGAATGCTGCCCTCAGCAGATCTGCTGCCGATTCAGGAGCAACGGCAACAATGTCGACATCAGTCGCCAGCTCGTAGCCCGCCATTCTGGCCGATCGTGGCATGAGTTCCAGAAACCAGCTGTCGGATTCGTCAGAGACTGGTGGCTGGACCAGCAGCACGTTGACTGCCATCTTCCCTGCGCATTCATCGATCGCAGTCGTGGCTGCGTGCAGAACTCCGGCAATGTTGATCAAATCAGATTCTGAACAGCGGGAGAATGACTCGCGGGCTGACCGCTGCGGGACGATTCGCACCTGCCAGGATACCCGACCCGCAAACGGACACATCACCAGACATCCGGATTCGGCAGAAACGATTCGCCGGCCGGCCGTCAGTTCCTCTTTGCAAAGGTCGTTGAGCAGACTGGTTCCGAATTTCCTGCGGTGGCTGATGCTCCTCTGCACCCTGACAGTTGTCTGCGGTGAAATGGTATTCAAAGCCAGAATCTGTGAATGCACGTGCGGCAGCGACGCGCCGGCGCTAAACCCCTCGTTTCGAAATACGGTAATCGATTGAATTCCCGGCCGGCGTTCCAGGTCCCGGACCCTGAGTTGCCAGGCCAGCAGCACGCGAGCCGTCTCAGCCGCCGAGAGTTCAGACAGGCGGCGGTGTGGAGTCGGCGACTCAATCACGACTTCATGAATCCCGAAGACAGGCATCGTGCGCAGCAGCCCATTTCCTGTTGGTGTTGATATATCTTCGTCGGTAAACACGACGGGATACTGGTTCGGCACCACGCGCACCAGCCACCCGAGTTCGTTGGGACGAGTATCTGTTCTGCGCAGGGCCAGTTTTTCTCCTGGCGTTTCGCTTTCCTTGCCGTGCAGGAAGGGATTGCCTCGACTCGGATCGGCAAGAATCGGGTCAACGTTTCTCGCGCCGGGTCGCAGCCCGCGATGGGGGGCCACAATGACCTGTCGACCGGTCAGCACGTCAATTCGAAGAGAGGAATCAGCCACCGATGCCGGCCGAATCAGTGGACTGCGGCCGGATAGCTGCGGCCGGCCGAATAAGGTGGAATTGTTTCCGGTTCGCGCGGCAACCCCCGGAGCAGTCTCTGCTCCGCTGCTCGACGTTCGATGGTTCGTGGCCGCGCAAAGTCACGAGGACGCGCCTCGAGTGATGGTCCAAT
>JBDOMX010000799.1:0-1941 GCA_039831615.1 Planctomycetaceae bacterium | reverse complement strand
AGAGACGGAACTTCCAACTGTCGAAGAACTGAGTTTCTTCATCGGCAGTCGCTGTCGTGAATTCGGAATCCAATATGATGACATCAGAACGCTCGTCCGACTTGCGGAGTGCTGCCTCGATTGCAGGATGGTGTCAGAATGCATCGCCGTTCTGGCAGCGGTTGCTTTGCGTTCCGGCGAACTGACGAGAAAGTTCGTTGACCGGTACTCGTACAACCGGAGGAATCTGCTGTAAGAATGTCTGGTCACTTGATCACGGGCTTTCGTTTGACGAACTCCCGTTTCATCCCGGCCGGGATGAATCTTAAATTCAGCGTTCAGAAAACTGCAGGAACTGGGGAAACGTGTTTCAGTTTGGCTAATTGTGTGCGCGGCTAAACTCAACTCAGAGCCGAGATGGTCGTGTTGGAGTGGCATCGGGTAAGCCAGCGTTACACGTATCAACAGTGCCTGAAAGCAGGCACGTCGACGCACCGCTAGCGACACTGGAATCCGTCGTTCTTCATGCAGGGTTAACGTTCCAAGTACGAACTCTTCTTGGTGGCGAAGGCTGGGGATAGCGTTCATCAGTGGAGTTGTCTCGGCAACGGGGAAACACGCTTCAACTGAAGTTGATGTCTCAGGTGTTGCCCGATGAATATGAGCAGTACCAGATTGTGCTGCTTTACCGGCACCTGCCGGGGAAAGGAATCCGAATAGGTGCGTTCGGCTCTGCCGGGCTGCGTGAATGGGACAGACACCACCACCCACATGAAGATCAATATGAACGAGTAGAGAGAGAACAACAGTAAGAAGATAAACAGAACTACAACATCAAAGAAAAGAACAATCAGAAGACAAAGACAACAAGAGTCAAAGTCCAAATCAAAAGTCTACGAAGAGGGCGTATAAAAAGGCGTCTAGAGAACAAATCAACGAGAAGCGGACTCCAGGATAAACCGCAAACAATTAGTCAACTCCTTTGAGCCTCCATTGCCACGAGAGCCAGTTAATCTTTGAAAGTCAAAGTCAAACGCAACAGTGGTCCTGTGGTCCTGTGGGCAGGTCGATGCCGGGGCGGTTGAATCGTGCCTTCGGCGTCGACCGACCCCAATTCAAACGAAAGTCACGGCAATGAATGACAATCCTGATATCAACGATGAACTGTCGCCCCGGCGATTGCCCAATGGGCTGACGCCCCCGGGCTGTCGCGTGCTGCACATCCCGGTGCGGGAGGACGTCTTCCGGCGAGCCAAGGCTCAGGCTCTGCTCCAGGCTGTGCGGTTTCCAGAATTCGTCGCTCGTCTCCTGGCGGACGCTGGACCGATTCCGGATCAGCAAGGCCCTGAGCATCAGGCGAAACCTGGACAAGCCGACTGACGTCCCTGACCGCTTCGCGGTTTTGGTTCGTCACGGGCAGGTCCGGGTTTTTGCCCTCTTTTCCAGCCAAGGCCACGGCACAGGCAATGCTCCAGGCAATGCGATTCCCTGAGTAAGTGGCTCGCCTCCTTCGGGAGGCAGCACCGACTTCAGGACAGCTCAGCCCCGAGCCTCAGGCAGAACCATGACAAGCCGACCGACATTCCTGACCGCTCCGCGGTTTTGGCTCGTCATCGGCAAGTCGAAGTATCGCCCTCTTTTCCAGCCAAGGCCGCGGCCACGGCCCCGACAACAACAACCAACATCAAAGGATAAACAAATGACACCACCAAACAACAACCCTGAGGCAGCGGCCCATCGACGTCGCCTCATCCGCGCGGGCATCCGCATGAAATATTCGAAGCCGCCGTCAGCGGACACGTTCGAAGAGGAAATGACGGTACGCTTCAATGTCGCCTTAGAGGCTCCTGCAAATCAACAATGGATGTTCATCAACTCGATCGCAGTCATTTCCTCTGATCAACCATCAGTCGAGTTCTTCAACGAAGTGCGACGCATCCAGGCCGAGGGGTGTCGCCGGAC
>JBDOMX010000892.1:0-8169 GCA_039831615.1 Planctomycetaceae bacterium | reverse complement strand
GTTTCTTGGCGTGGGCGACCTGACCGCCGCAAGAACATGAATTGCCGCCAACCTGCGGATGAGTGCGACTCCCCAGTGGAGTCGCTGTTTCCTGCGTTAGGGTTGTCATCCGAGCTCGGCAGCGTTCACTGTGAAACGCCTTCGGTTGCGCCCACCGAAGCTGCGTGGAATCCAGCGATTACCAACCTGGGTCGGTTCGTCCGGTGCGCGCAACGCGTATCGGGCGGTACATCAATCGATCATATTGGACACGTTTCGATTGCCGTTCGCTATTCTGCGTTCGTCACTGTGTCGTAAGCCACTCAAGATTAAACCTTGCAAACGCGATCTTCTCGTAGGGGTGCGCCGACCCGGTTTCAAAAAGCAAACCAAGCGTCGAACCATCGCCCAGCACTGCCAGCGACGAATACGCTCCGGGGCCGGAGTGGACCTCGCGAGATGCTTTCCAGGATTGCCCATCGTCGTCGCTGAGCCGAACAGTCAGATTGGTCCTCGCCTCGAACGGCCCGGCATGCGGGGGATTCGAAAACAGCAGCAGGCTGCCGCCCCTCGGTCCACCATTCGGCAGACGGAGGATGCTGCCTTGGCATCCGGGATCGGGCAGCGACTCTTCCTGCTTCTCGCTGAACCACGTCTTGCCTTGATCCTTGCTGAAAGCTACGTAACGGCAACGGCCCCCCTGCCGCATGTTCATGAGCAGCGACCCGTCGGTCAGTTCGACCACTTGCGATTCGTTGCAGGCCTTGTTCTTCACGGGTGCTCCGACCCGCCAGGTTTGGCCGTGGTCGTCGCTGAAGATCACGCGGGAGCCTTCCCTGGAATAGCCGGGAATAACTAATCTACCAGTGCGCAGTTGAATGCCGACGCCGGGGCCTGCGGCGAAATTTCCGACGCTCTCGGTGATCTCCCGCGGCGCTGACCAAGTCACGCCATCGTCGGTGCTGCGAAGAATCAAGCAACGCCCATGCCATTCGTTCTTGAGCAGATTGGCCAGGCCGCCCCGGATCTCCTGGCAACAGATTACGATTTCCCCTGTAGTGCGATCCACGACCGGGCACGGTTGCATGATCGCTTCTCCCTTGCCGGCCAGTACGACTTGCATGCGATGCCAATTGACGCCATAGCCAAAGGTGCGCGGATAGCCGTTGAGCTGGCGGGGCTTGCTGGGCTGGCCGTCAAACAGACTGCGTTTGAGCACGAGATCGGTGCGGTCACCGTCGTCTCCCTCGCGGGCCTCGCAGAACGCCAGAATCGTCCCCTTGGGCGACACGATCAGCGACGGAATGCGATAGATATTCACATCATCGTGACCGCTGATAAACAGATCGCGTTGGCGAAAAAAGGGCTCCGCGCGCAGGTTTGTGGGTGCTGCGATCAGGAGCGCTATCGCAAGCACTGTTTCCGTCCTGAAGAACCCGGTTCGCATCGAATTTGCATTCATTGTCGCGCTCCCGTTGGTGATCGCAGCTTCAGACTGACAAGACTCCAGCAGACCGTCAAGACGCGCGACGAGGTTGGGTAGAATCGATCGCGGGAAGTCTGAACACTAAACAACAGGAACAAAGAGGCCTGACCGACCTGCCTCCCTTTTTCCCGAGAACGTGAGTTCATGGAGATTCCGTGCTTCTTCGAAATGCTGAACCCTTTGGCGGTGAGGCCCTGGTTCCCATCCAGGCGGGATACCAGACGCCGAGGCACTCGCAGAATCAGTGGCCACCCCGCCGAATTTTCGGGTGGCTCGCGCCACTTCCTGAACTCTCATACGATGTAAGGATATGATGATGCAGATGAGCGATCACATGTATCACGAGCATTTCGACGAAGGGCCGGGTGGCTGGTACGGCTGGATCAGCAACGCTGGCGGGCCGAAGCCGCTGGCGTGGGAGAAAGGCCAAATCACATCGCGCAGTCCGTGGTGGATCGATTCCCTGTCTAAAGGAAGTAACGAATGATGAGAACGTTGCCGTCTCTGATCCTTGTGGCCTGGTTCATGGCTGGTCCACTTCCGGCCCAAGAGCCTGGAACTCCTCGAAAGGTCGGTCGAGGCGCATCCGATTCAGATGACACGCCGGTCACTCGAATCATCATTCCTGATCAGGCGACGGCTGCGGAGCATCACGTCGCGAATGAGCTGATTGCGAACATTGCCATAATGACCGGCCGGTCTTTGCCGGTGATGACGGAGGCCAAAGCCGACCAGAACGGCGATTCCCGCCGCTCTTTTGTGATTGGCCGGACCTCATCCAATCTGAAACTTCACAATCCCGACGCTTGGCCACGAGACACGATTTACATCGGTTACGGAAACTCCGACATCGCCATCATCGGTCAAGGCGAACAGGGGACGCTCTTTGCGGCGTTCGAGTTCCTACGTGATCAAGGTTGTCGCTGGTACATGCCGGTCACTTACCACAAGATTGAGGTGGGGCGGCATCTCCCCAAACGCGCAGCGCTGAAGCTCTCCGGTAAACCGAAAACCCACACGCCGACGTTCGCCGATCGTGGCTGGCACATGACTGCGGTGATGCCCGGGCCTCATTTTCGGGACTGGGCGACACGAAACGGCGTCAACGCTTTGACCACGGGTGACACGTGCATTCTGTATCCGCCGAATCTGGGACGTGGGTACGAAAAGCAAACCGGCCACACCCTTCGCTGGTTCGTTCCGTCGGGGCACGAAGCATCGACGCTTGATTCGGTCAGAAAGAACTTCGCAACTCACGCGGACTGGTATCCGCTGGTGGGCGGCAAGCGTACGTGGAAGTATCGTGACGGTCGATCGGTGCAGGCCTGTCTGGCCAATCAGGAAGTTGTCGACAAAGTCGCTCGGGACGTCGTTCGCTTGTCGGCCGAGGGGTACGACAACCACAAGAACCCCAATTGGCGGCTATTTTCTATCGGTCACAACGATGAACCGACCTACTGGTGCGAATGCGATGCATGCCGTGCGATGGATGGCCCCGGCAGTCTGTGGAAAACAAACGACAGCTACGACGCCTATCCCGATGATCCGCAAATCAAGAGCGGCAACGGGCCGATCAGTCAGCGGTACGCCACGTTCGCGAATCGCGTCGCGCGGCAGGTCGCGAAACATCGGCCCGACCTGACCATCAGTTTCTACGCCTACGGCTCAACGGTTGCTCCGCCGCGCGACCCTGAATTGACACTGGAAGACAATGTCGCGGTTGAATTCGCCTACAGCGGACACTGCATGCGACACGATATCGAAGACCCGAATTGCCCAACCAACGTCAAGCTCAAGAAATGGATCGAGGACTGGTCGCGACGCGGCAAGGTGATCTTCTATGACTATCCGCCGACTGGCCGGCATATCCACGTTCCAACCGGATTTTTTCATCATTATCAGAATCTGCTTCGGTTTCTGAATCGCAACGCTGTCATTGGGTTGTCAGGCGAGAGTCAGGGCGTCTGGGCCGGGTCGGCACTGTTCCATTACATTCGGGCTCGGTTGATGTGGGACGTCAATGCCGACGTCGATCAACTGACTGAAGAATTCTGCCGCGATCTGTTCGGCAAAGCCGCGGACACGATGCTGGCTTACTACGATCGATATGAAGACGCCCTCAGCCAACACCCTGGGCACATGATCTGGGGCAACTGGGTTTCGCAGTTCGATCAGCAGGTGATTCGCGACATGCAGGATCTGCTGGACAAGGCGAAGCGGCAGACCAGTGACCCGGCAGTGCAATTACGTTTGAAATTTACTCAGGTGTCGCTCAATACATTTTTGATAACGCAGGTTGAGAACATTCCGGCGTCGGAGGTCGATCCGAAGAGGTTCGATCGCTATCGCAAGTTGCAGTCTCAGACCCTGGCCATGATCCAGGAGATGAACCTGCCGTATCCGATGGCGGCCACCGGCCCATTCATCGACCGGCTCAAGAGCAACGGCTACCGACCGCCGTTTGAGGCGCTCCGCGGCGTGGAGCGCCTCGTGCTGCCGAAAGTCTGGCGGTTCAGGACCGATCCGAACGACACGGGTGTTCAACAGGAGTGGCCGAAGTCCCCCGGCTCAAGCGTCACGCCATGGCGTGATATTCGAGTAGACGACTTTTGGACCAACCAGGGTGTCCAATACCACGGCACCGCATGGTACACAACAACGTTCATGGTTCCCAAAGGAGTGGACGAAGATCTGTGGCTGCTGTTCGAGATGCTTGACGGTGCCGCCGAGATCTGGATCGATGGTAAGCTTGCAGGTAACACACCCGCCGATCCCTGGGACAAGCCGAAAGCAGTCGACCTGACACAGTTCGTCAAGGCCGGAGGTAAACACCAACTTGTGCTGCGAGTTGTCAAGAAGTCACATGCCGCTGGAATCAACGGCCGCGTTCGACTGATGGAATCACTCATAACAGTTGGCGATCGGTAGGTCACGGTGGCCACACGACGTGGGACGAAACTTGCGAGAAGAAACGGCATGAAATCGGCTGGAGAAGAAAAAGAGTCAGGCGTGACGTGGGGCAGTCTCGCAACATCCGAAAGGGCTCTGGGCAACACTCGGGGGCAAATAGGCACGTCCCATTTTTGTGCGCCGGGTACAAGCCCGCTGGAAGAAACGGACGTTGGTGCAGCGGTGACTAACACCGACTGCAATTAGCCTCGACGCCAACTCGCCGAAGTTGGACAAACTTCGGCGTCTTGCGTATTTGTCCTATCCTCAGAGGTCTCTACACCGAGAGGACACCGCTGCGAGTTCGGCTCAGCCCGAACTCGCTGAGGCCGATGCAACCGCCGTCACGACGAACAAGCAGTTCAGGCCAGCGGTCTGCGCGACCTCAGCAGGTTGGGGACACGATTCACGAGCCGAAATACTTAACGTTTTTTGAAGCGGTTCACAAAAAGCATGAGCAGTTGGCAGGCTGCCCCGCGGCCAGCTACGCTCCACCGAAGACTTGCCCTCCAGATGCTGCCATCGATTCATGATTCGTTGCTTCTGCATCCTGAGCTGCGACGCTGCCCAGACCGCCGTTCAGCGTCAAGGCAATAGGCAGATAACGTGGGGGGGCAAATCTCACGGCATTGCCGGGTTAAGGTTTCGAGTATTCTGCGGTTTCAAAGGTGCGAGCGTTCGTGATCGCCTCAAACCGCCGTATGGAATACCGAAATGCCGAAAGCCACCAAGGTCACTCATCAACCCAGATTATCGGATCTCGGAATTGATTTGCTTCACCTGTCCAAGTGGCAAGTGACACGCACGGTTGCACTACCATTCGTCGCTTTCTTCGCGTTCTGGATACTCGCTGGATCAGAGCATTGGATTCTGGCCACATTCTCGTTAATTGTCCTGAGTTTCGTCACGTACGGTTCAACGTCACACGACCTAGTCCATGGGAGCCTCGGACTGAGGCGGCTACCGAACGACGTTCTCTTGTCCGTAATCGAAATCATCTCGCTACGGAGCGGACACGCCTATCAGGTGGCTCACCTGAATCACCATGCACGGTTTCCTCACAACGACGACATTGAGGCCGATGCAGCGCGTATGACGCTGCCTCGGGCATTGCTGGAAGGTGTGGTATTCCAGTTTCGAATTTACGCTTGGGCGCTCCGAAACCCCCGTGGGCGATGGAATTGGATCGTCGTGGAAGGAATTGCCGTGGTTGCGATTGTTCTTGGGGCAATCGTGGCATTGCCATGGACTATCATCCCGGGCGTTTACGCTGGGTTAATGATCGCCGGCAGCTGGACTATTCCGCTCATCACTTCGTACGTGCCACACGACGCGGAAGCATCTGACGTTGTGCACCAAACGCGTGTTTTTCGCGGGTTCATTGCCAGAATCCTCGCGTTCGATCATCTTTATCATTTGGAGCACCATCTTTATCCAGCGGTTCCACATAAGAACTGGCCGCAACTCGCGCGACGCTTGGACCCCTGGCTTGATGCAATGGGAATCAAACCAGTTCGGTTCGGGTTCTGAAGTATTTTGTCGCGGACGGTCGGCCTACTCGACCCCGTCGGCCGGGAGAACGGCATGATCCGGAAGTGGATGCGATTCCTACTGTGGCAGCCGTTCGCTCTGATGTGTCGCCGCCTTCCCCTTTGGCCCTTCCGCGCCGAAGTCACACAGCCGGTTGAACACGTCATATGCATTCGGATCGATAACCTGCTCACCCGACTGTTGAGTCGATTTAGCGGCGGTTACGACTACGCAGTCTGTTATCTCATCGATGGTTCGCTTCTGGTCGATACCGGATTCCCTTGGGCACGTCGACGATTGAAGAAGTCGCTAATTGAACTGGGTGTCGATCACACTATCGCGACTGTCGTCAACACGCATTACCACGAGGATCACACTGGCAACAACGATATGATCGCCGAGCTTTGCGGGGCACAAATACTGGCGCACGCGGAGGCAGTTCCGGAGATTCGCTTTCCGGGAGAGCTCCCGTGGTATCGCAGTTTTCTCTTTGGTAGCTCACAAGTCGTCGATGTCGCCCCGATCGGGTCGGTTGTTGCGACACAAAACCTGCAGTTTCAGATCATCGAGACACCGGGCCATTGTCCAGGTCACATCTGTTTGTTCGAACCGAACAAGAAATGGCTTTTCAGCGGAGACCTGTACGTTGCCGCTGAGCTGGATAGCCAGCTTCGCGACGCCGATGGACCGAAATGGATTGCCAGTTTGGAAGCGGCACGAAAACTGAAGCCTGTCTGGATGTTCGACGCACACGGCAGCATATTCTCTGGTGTTGAGGAGGTCGAGCGGCAGCTTCAGCACAAACTCGACTTCCTGAGGGCAATCCGAGATCGCGTGAACCAACACGCGACGCATGGACAGACAATTCAACAACTGACTCGCAGAGTTTTTGACCGTCGCGATCTGGTAGCCTGGCTTTCCTTTGGAGACGGCTGGCTCTCGTTGATCACCGGGTCAGATTTCTCGCGTGGCAACTTCGTGAAATCGTTTCTGCGCGAGACATCACCCAACGAATCCGTTTCCGAGACATGAGATCGTGTGAAGCCCCTCCGATGCTCGGTCAGCGCAAGCAGCATGTCTCCTGAAATACGTTCAAAAGTCGGCGAGTGTCAAAAACCAGGTCGACAACGTATTATGACAATACGGTCCTTTTCTGCGTCGAATCAATAACATGGCTTCGTTTGACGGAATTCTGATACGGGTAATCCCGGACGCGTCGATTCACTCAACCTGCTCCGGTGTCTCCGACCGATCCAGGTCAGGAGCTCTCCAGATGAAGTTGTCAATTCCGTCACTCGTCAGGGCGATACTCGTCGGAGCGATAATCTTGGGCGCAATCGTGTGGTTGTTGGACAACGTGTTTAACCCTACTCACATCAACCATCTTGTCCTCATTCGAGATCTCCCAAATGCAGTTGTCTGGCCGTTTGTGGCCGAGCTGGACGGCGAAGTGCAGTGGAAACAAAATCTCGACTTTCATGGTGGCCCCGGTGCCGCCGGGCCGGCCGGTCTTGTAGTCGCCGATATTCACCAGGCGTGGTTTTCGGGAGATTTGAGCATACGTGGCCGTGCCGGAAGAACTTTGGCGACAGTCGAAATCGATCCGCATGGAAGGTACGGTGGAAGGCTGGTCGTGCGAGTGACACGAAGCGGTGAGGCGTTAACTGCATGGAACCGTTTGCCCGCAGAAAACTCTGCACAAGCCCAAGGCGAGACCACACACTAAGAGGACATTCTGGTTCTCGGTGTAACCGAAGCAGCCCGGTCAAAGATCGTTTTTGATGAATCATCCGAATCTCGAAGAAGCGATGGTAACAGGGTGGTTTTTGACCCCGTTGTGTATATCACCGGTTGCCTGAGCTCTTGATCACGTACGATTCCGATCTGGTCGCGGGGCAGTAAAAGAAAAGAGGTGACCGCGAATCCGTACTTCCACGTAGATGCTCATTGACGACGCTCCACATTTTCCGGATCGCTACGAGATTCCTCTCAGAGGACGCGTTAGACGGCAACCGTGTTTCGCGCGCAACACTAACATCCCAATTATTCGCTCGGATCTTTGCCATTGCCGTGCGACAACATGAGTCCCACAATTCGTTGGGTTTTCTGCTGACGAAAAGATCCGATTCAGCGTGATCCGTCGCCTCGGCCAGATTCCGAAGAAACGTATGAGTTTCCAGGACCAGAGTTATCAAAAGGTCCTTTTCTGCGTCGAATAAAAAACC
>JBDOMX010000744.1:0-1944 GCA_039831615.1 Planctomycetaceae bacterium | reverse complement strand
ACTTCCGGGCGATATCGTCCCGGACTGTTCCCGATCCAAAGCAACTCACGTATTCGGCCAGAGAATTCGTGAGTCCAAGGCAGGGACTCACGACATGAGTCGCATAGTGCATGGGAATCATGGCTTCCCAGTAATCCGGCCAGCCATCCATGTCCTGCGGATGAGACGCTGCCAGATGCTGGATTTTGCCAAGTTCACCTTTCTCATAGAGATCTTTGATGAACAGAAACTCACGACTGTAGACGACAGTTTCGGCCATCATGTACTTCAACCCGGTGTCGGCGACCTTCGTCACGATCTCCTGACATTCATCGATGGTGGTGGCCATGGGCACCGTACACATCACATGCTTGCCGGCGTCGAGTGCCTGCAGCGACATGCGGGCGTGATCAGGGATCGGGCTGTTGATGTGGACGTAGTCGATGGATGAATCAGCCAGCACCTCTTCGTAGCTGGTGAAACGCTTCTCGATGCCGAACTGATCTCCGGTGCTGTTCAATTCGACTTCATTGCGGCGGCAAATGGCCGATACCGTCGCCTGCGGATGAGCCTGATAGATGGGAATGAACTCCGCGCCAAACCCCAGGCCGATCATTGCCACATTCACATGACCCATTTCGCCTGACTCCAGAATTGCGGATGCGTGCTTGAGAAGGATTATAGATTGTGGTCGATGCCGAATGGGCACGCAAACCTGCCGATGGGCCAGTCCGAGGCCACGATGTGAGGCTCCGACGGTCATCAACGGCCCGCGTGACAACGCTGTCCTTTCGGCGAGAAGCCGCGTCTCCGCCCGCCGATGTGAAAACTGAGAAACCTGAGCACTGCTGGCAATTGTTGGGTGTTCCTGTAGAATCTCGTCGCAACGCGTGGCGGCTGTTTTTCGCCTGCTCCGTTCGAATCTCCGTGCCCCGTTGCCTCTCACTGTCACTCGTATGTTCACAGGTCTCGTCGAAGGACAGGGTACTGTCAGAATCCTCAGGCAGGAGCCGGCCGGGGTACGACTCACGATCGCACCTGACAGTGATTGTTTTCCTGTCAGTGAACTAGGCATGGGCGAAAGTGTCTGCATTTGTGGGTGCTGCCTGACCGTCGTGAAAATCCATGACGACGCGGTCGACTTTGAGGCCGGTGAAGAGACGCTGTCGAAAACCACCCTGAGCAGTTTTGAAGCGGGCACTCGTGTGAACCTGGAGCGAGCGCTGGCCGCCGGCGATCGCCTCGGTGGACACTTTGTTCAGGGACATGTCGACGGCACTGCGACCGTGGACGACATCATTCGCCATGACGAGTGGGTCGATATGTGGTTCAGGAGTTCGGAAGAGCTGATCGAACTCATGGTTCCGAAAGGCTCGGTGGCGGTGGACGGTGTGAGTCTCACGCTGGTCAAGGTGGAAACCGATCGATTCTCAATCGCTCTGATTCCACACACCCTGGCGATCACCACACTGGGAGATCGACAGCCTGGTCAGGCGGTGAACATCGAGCCCGATATTCTTGGGAAGTACGTCGCAAAGTTTGTCAAAGGTATGCAGTCATCTTAATCAATTCCCGTCGTTGTACGGTCGACAGGGTCGACTCATGAAAGACGAATCACGGCAGACGCGGTCGCATCTGATGACGCTCTTCCGCGATCATGGATTCAATCCGCGCACAGATCTCGGTCAGAATTTCCTGATCGATATCAACCTGATCGAGTTTGCCGTCCGGGCGGCTGACATCTCCAAAGACGATTTAGTTCTGGAGGTTGGTACGGGCACGGGCGGGATGACGACGTTTCTGGCTGAACAGGCAAGGCACGTCATCAGTGTCGAAGTGGATCCGAAGATGTTCGCTCTGGCCTCTCACGTCACGAAAAGCTGCCAGAACGTTACTCTGATCAATCGAGATATACTGCACAACAAAAATACGCTCTCTCCCGAGATCGTGGATCTGCTGCATCAG
>JBDOMX010000862.1:0-8187 GCA_039831615.1 Planctomycetaceae bacterium | reverse complement strand
CTCCTTCCCGAACCGTGCCTGCTCGACGGCGAGATCGTGATCGCGCTGGGCGAGCCGGGCTCTCAGCGCCTGGACTGGGACGCGCTGACGCAGCGCATGCGCCCCGCCGGCTCGCGGGGGCGGACGGCCTGACCTGGCCGCAGACGTTCGTTGCCCTGCACCACCACCAGCTGTTTCGGCTGCAGGTCCCCCTGCACTTCGACGAGTGCGCCGCTGGCGGATCCCAGCTGCACCTGAACCGGCTGCACGATTTGTGCAGGACCCTCGCCAGCGCTGACAACATAAACCATCGGCTGAGGCCCACCAAGTACCAGCGCGTCTTTGGGAACCATGCGCACGGTTTTCTCCAAGCCGGTTGGCAGCGTCACGCGAGCCAGCATGCCGGCGTTCAGCAGCGGCTTCTGTCCCTTGAACTCATTGTCCAGCAGGACTTTGACCGGAAACGTCCGCGATCGCTGGTCTCCCTGAGGCACCAAAATGACGACCTTGCCGATGAAAACACGGTCCGGAAGTGCGATGACTTCGACCCGCGCGTCCATTCCGATTTCAATGAATGGAACATGAGTTTCCAGGACGCTTGCCAGCACCACAACGCGATCAATTCCCACGATCTCCGCGACCGGATCGCCGCGATTGACCCACTCACCGATCTCCGTGTGTTCGGCGACGACGTAAGCATCGAAGCGAGCAACCATGCTATGCTTTTTGATCTGATCGCTGAGTTTCTTGACGATGGCATTCTGGATTGCGACTCGTGCTCTCGCCTGGGCGATGCGTTCCTGTCGCGGCCCGGCAACAGCGAGGTCCAGAGCCGCCTGACGTTCGTCCAGAACGGCAGTCGCGTTATCGACGGCCGCCTGAGCTTCGTCGAATTCATCTTCCGTCGCCGTTCTTGAACGCATCAATTTTCTTATCCGTTCAAGTCGTTTCCCGCCAAGAATCACAGCAGTCTTCGCCGCCAGTGTCTGCGCCCGGGCCTGGTCGATTTCTTCTTTTCGAGTACCATTCTCCAGTTCCGCGAGTTCTTCGGAACGTAACAACAGTTCGCCCTTCGCAGCTTCCAGTTCAAGCTTGATCGTTTCTGTCAGCAGTTCGGCAAGCGTCTGTCCGTTTTTAACTCGGTCGCCTTCGTTGATCGGAAAGCGAACAACGCGTCCGTCAACAGCGCTGCCAATAGTGGCTCTCTGTTCGGGATGGATGGTACCGACAAATGTCTGTCCGGTACGGAGCTTCTGTTCGACCACAGGAATGACCACGACGGGCGCAGGAGGCGGACCCTGCGCAAGGGAAGCTGATCGGCAGGAGAAAAGCATCAATGTCGTGGCCGTCGTCAGACAGCGGAAAATGGAGGGAGTCGTCATGGTGACTGGTATGGTGATGAGAGAGGATGGACGTGAGCTGTCAGCCCGGTGCATGCGAGTCTGGTACAGCCAGTGCACTTTTCCCGTTGACCGCGCGTGCGGATGCTGATCGATGGAGTGTGGCGGAGTATTACAGCCTGTCGAGTGTTCGGGGCCGCTCGGCCCCCGTCGTCAGTGATTGTGGGAAACATCAGATGTACGCTTACTCAGGTTCTGATGAACGATGCGCAGCAATTCCAGCAACTCAGTCACCTGTCGATCCGTGAGTCCGGCCGTGGCCACTTTACGCAGCCGCCGAGCGCACTCCGCAATCTTTTTCCAGACGGGTCTGGCGGCTTCTTCGATGCGGATCATCTTTCGCCGCCGGTCTGAGTCGGAGACATGCCGAGCCACGTGTCCCGCGCATTCCATCCGGTCAATAATCCCGGTGAGCGTTGGTGGTTCAATATCCATTCGTGTCGCGAGTTCCGACTGCGATAGTTCTCCGTCGAGAATCAGCCAGCCCAGCACCTGCGACTGGCGATAGGTGACACCATGTGGCGCGAGTTCTTCGTTCAGCGCTTTTCGAAAGGCCAACGCGGAGACCGTGACCCAGTAGCCGACACTCGCTTCAAAATCGTGCTCGATATCAACCGCCACAGTGTCGCCCTGTTTCATGAGTCTTCACGATCGTCCGGCGTAGAATTCCAAACACACAGCGGCAATTGATTAGCATGCTAACTAATGTCAGTATGTAGCGCGAAACGTATAATTACAATAGCCCGTCGTACGTTTCGTGTGGGAGGATTGATTGATGGTCGTGGCCTGTCGGAGTCGTCGAATCGTTCAGCCACCTGCATGCTCCCGACGTAAGGCATGGCTGCTGGCTCTCGTGCTGTGTGGCCTCACTGTCCATTCAGCTGATTTACGGGCACAGAACAGGCGGGCGCGAGTGACTCAGGGTGCCCGGTCCGCCCGGTCGTCGGAGCCTCGCGACTACAAGTCGCCAAATTTCCTGCTGCACAGCGATCTTGATCCTCAGGAAGCCGCCGACTTGCTGAAGCGACTTGAGAAAATGCTGTCGCTGATCTCCAGGTACTGGGGTCGTCCCAATCGTCAGCCCATCGAATGTTATGTCGTCAAAGACTTAAATAACTGGCCGGAACGCTCACTGCACCCGCTCGGCCGCGAAAAAGTGGCTGAGCGGGCGGGCGTGACGGTGACACGCACGCTGACGCAGGGCAACAGGTTTCTTGCCCGGTCGATCGTCTACGCCATTGCTGAGCGGGGAACACCTCAGCATGAAGCTGTCCATGCTTATTGTGGGCAGGTGTTTGGTCGGACCGGCCCCACATGGTATGCGGAAGGGATGGCCGAGATGGGGAACTACTGGAAGGATGGCGACCGGAGTGTGAACTGTGATCCGCTGATCGTCGAATACCTCCGCAGCAGTCCGCCCAGAAGTCTCAATGAAATTGTGAATGGGCAATCAAGCAGCGGCGATTCGTGGCAAAACTATGCGTGGCGGTGGGCGTTGTGTCACTTGCTGGCGAACAACTCGAACTATGCTGTTCGATTCCGCCCTCTGGGTCTCGCGCTGCTGACCGGTCAGGATGTGAGTTTTGAGCAGGTATACGGTTCGATGGCCCGCGAAATATCGTTTGAGTATTTATTCTTCCTAAAGCATTTGGAACTCGGATATCGTGTCGATTTGTGCAGCTGGGACTGGAAAGGGAAGTTTCGCTCGCCGCGCGCCGGGAAGGGGACATCGGCCAAAGTCAAGGCGAACGCGGGCTGGCAGACAAGCCGCATCCGGGTCCGGAATGACGACGAGTATGAGTACACTTCCGTCGGAGAGTGGCAAATCGAAGCAGACGGTGAGGCGCTGACGGCCGATGGCAACAGCGATGGAGTCGGCAAGCTGGTCGGCATCGTCTTCAACGACGATTACGAATTGAGTGAACCTTTTGACCTGGGGATCGATGGAAAATTTAGCGTTCCGGCCGACGGGAGGCTCTATTTACGTTGCCGGGACAAGTGGGGCTCGCTGGCCGACAACAAGGGTCGCGTCGCGGTCCGGATCAGGATGGCAACGCCTTAGCGATCTGGTGCGGAGCTGAACCAATAACTCAGCGATTTGCCGATGATTCGGGCGGTTGTGAATTCGTTCACCTGAGTCCCGATCATCGGTGTCGTTTCGACAACGTCACAGCCGATGAGTTTTGCCAGCGGAGCAGCGTGCAGCAGTGACTTGAGCAACGACAGGATGGGCCACCATCCCAGGCCACCGGGTTCGGGAGTTCCCGTTGCGGGACACAGGGATGGATCAAGCACGTCGATATCGATCGTCAGATAGACGGGGCCGGCCAGCTGCTGCAGCCTGTTGCTGAGATCCGCCATCACGGCAGGACCATTTGCCAGTGACTGAGCGCGATAGATGTCAACTTGATCGGTCTGTGCGGCGTATTCAATCTCTTCCCGGCAACTTGCCCGGATTCCAACAGCGATCAGAGATGCGCCGGCATCGGTCAGTCTTCGCATGGCGCACGCATGCGAATGGATCGTCCCGTCGTACTCGTGCCGCAGATCGGTGTGAGCGTCAAACTGCACGACGGTGAGTCCGGTGAGGTCGTTTGTTCCGAACGCTGCGCGCACCAACGGAGGCGTCAGGCTGTGTTCACCACCGATGCCAATGGTCAGAGTCGACCGCAACGCTGCCGCAGACTGCTGGACACGCCGCAGGTAATTCGCCGGGGATTCATCCGGCCCGGGCACAATCGGATCTGCCGTGTGAATCCGCAGCGAATCCAGATCAAAATGGCATTCGTCGTCCCGGAACTCGACCTGCTGTGATGCCGAAAGGACAGCTGACGGTCCAGCTGATGTTCCGTGTCCGTAACTTGTTGATGCTTCGAAGGGCAGAGGCAAAACGATGACGTCTGCGTCCTGTGGGTCCGTCTGTGGCAGGCCCAGAAATCGTACCGGGCCGCTGTGATTACGAAGCATCACGGTCAAGTTCCTCGAACAGGGCTGCCATGAGTATTGGCAGTGCCACCGTCGCATCGGAGTAGACTTCCGCGTAGCGTCCGCCTTCCGACGGCGGCACAAATTTGCCCCAGCTCACCCCTTCTGAATACGTGCAACCGGACAGTCCGCCCCAGTGCACCGGTTCCGGGCAGATCCGCACGCCATATTGGAACCGTGGTGGCTTCAATTCAACGCCCAGACGAGCATTTGCAATGTCATAGTATGGCGCGACCTGTTGAGCCCAGTTGCGCGGGACTCCGCCGCCAATTGTCAGGATTCCAAGTTCCTCTGTCTGACCGATTCTTCGAGCATACTCCTGCAGGTCAAGAAACGGGTTGAACGAAGGAACGGAATCGAACACTTCGTTGACCGTCAGTCCCTCTCGCTGTCCCTTCTCCAGAGCCTGATTCATGGCCCAGGTCGACACATCAAGTCCCATTTCACTGTCCGTGAAAGCCGGGATAAAGACGGGCACGTCCTGTTCGCAGGCACTGCGAAGAATTCCAGGGCCTTCCTGCAGTTCAGACAGCTTCGCTCCAAGTGCTTTGCAAAGCCGCGCCGAAGACCAAACACCATCCGCCGGGCTGGATTCGTTCAGCACCTGGCGAATCATCTTTTCGACGTCGTTGAGGTTGGCCTCCATTTCCAGAGTGTCGTAGATGCGGTTGTACCCGTGTTCGAACAATTCCTCGTCAGATTTCGACGAGTCGTACCGGTAGTGTGTTAATCCGATGGATTCCGTCAGGCCATGTGCAATCAGGGCTCCGGTCGCCACGACGGAGTGGACGATGTTGCGATCGATCAGGTCGCACACGATCTGCCCCTGTTTCGCGACTGTCATGGCTCCCGACAGCGTGAGGACAATGTGGCATGATTCGGATCGCACCATTTCCAGCAGCACATCGAACGCGTCACCCAGTTGTCGCCCGGAAAACGCTGTTTTCGACATACTCCGCAGCAGATCTGAAAACGAACCAACATCGGAAATGGACAGACTTTTCAGCGGAGTGAGTCCGTCCGATCGACCGTCGTGTAAGGCGCGAGACATTTTCAGTTCCGGAGTATGGCGGGCAGGTTGCTGGTAAACGCTAAGTCTTTTCCAGGTACGTATAGCTGTTCAGTCCTGATTCGTAGCACTTCATCAGGTCGCCCGCCTGTTCGAAGTTAATCAGGCCATCTCCGACGGCTCGTTCGACTTCACTCTGCAGGCGTTCGATCAGATCACGGTCGTTGAATTTCACGTGATCCAGAACTTCACGAACCGTTTCACCTTTCAGGACAGTTCCCAGCTTTACTTTTCCATCCGGCTGCAGATCGACGTGAACCATGTTGGTATCGCCGAAAAGATTGTGCAGGTCCCCCAGGATCTCCTGATAGGCGCCGATCAGGAATGCTCCGAGATAGTAGGGTTTGCCATTGGGCTCATGAAGTGGCAGTGTTTTCCTGATATCGCGCCGATCGATAAACGTATCGATCTTGCCGTCGGAGTCACATGTGATATCAGCAAGCACCGCCTGAGTCGTTGGCCGTTCGTTTAAACGATGAATCGGCATCACCGGAAACAGCTGCGAGATCGCCCAGCTGTCCGGCATTGACTGAAACAGAGAAAAATTGCAGAAATACGTGTCCGACAGCATCTGATCGAGTCCCTGCAGCTCTTCCGGGACGTAGTCCAGATCACTCGACAGGCTGCGAATCTTTCGACAGATGGCAAAGTAATAATCTTCCGCCATGACGCGTTGTTCAAGAGGCAGGTAACCGCTCGCGAACAGTTCCATTGCCGTGTCCATTGCCTGCTGTGCATCATGAAACGACTCGACAGCATTACGAACACACATCTCTCGAAATGTCATGCACAATGTCTGCAGAGGCTGCTCGTAGTCTTTGGGAATTTCCATTGGAACTTCCATCATCCCGCCCTGTTTCGCCACCCCCAGTGATTCGAAGATCAGAGCCGCGTGGAAGGCTGAAATCGCTCGTCCACTCTCTGTGATGATATCCGGCTCGGGAACTCCTTCGTCTCGACAAACTGTCGCGATGTGAAACACGATGTCGTTGGCGTATTCCTGCAGCGTATAATTCATACTGGACTGGAAGTCTGTTTGTGATCCGTCGTAGTCGACTCCCAATCCTCCACCGACGTCCAGGTACCGGAGGCCTGCGCCGCGTTTGCTGAGTTGAGCGTAAATTCGAGCGGCTTCATTGACTGCGGTTTTCAGAGTACGAATGTTGGTGACCTGACTTCCCAGGTGAAAATGGAGCAATTCAAAACAGTCCGCCATGCCAAGCGATTCCAGATGTTCCATGCCTCGCAGGACTTCACTCACGGTCAGCCCGAATTTGCTGCGATTACCGCCAGACGACATCCAGCGACCGGACCCTCGTGCTGCGAGCTTCACCCGCATGCCAATCTGTGGTCGGACCCCCAGGCGACTGGCGTGCTTCAGAATAAGTTCCAGTTCAGTGTACTTCTCGACGACCGGCGTGACGTTTCGGCCGATCTGTTGAGCTCGCAGTGACATCTCCACGAACTCGTTGTCTTTGAATCCGTTGCAGATAATGGGCGTTTCCGGATCGGTCATGGCCACCACCGCGAGCAATTCCGGCTTGCTGCCTGCTTCGAGACCGAAGCCGTACTCCCGGCCGTATTCCACGATCCTCGCGACAACCGATTTTTGCTGATTCACTTTGATCGGGTACACACAGCAGTATTTTCCGCCGTATTGATTCTCCGCGATTGCATTTGCGAACACTTCGTTCAGACGGCGAATTCGATCTTTCAGAAGCCCGTCGAAACGCAACAGGACGGGCAGATCGATGCCGCGAACCTGAAGCTGATCAATGAGATCCTTGATATCGATCGTGTGCTCGGAGTTTCGGCAGGGACGAACTCGTACATGACCGTTCTCGCCGACCGAAAAATAGCCTTTGCCCCATCGTCCGACGTCGTACAGTTCAGCGGCTGTATCGGCGCACCACTGCGGCGGACTTCCATCACTTGTCATCTATGGCTCTTTGGTCGGCACCGTCTGATTTGCCGGAGTACTGGGAGATAGCGGGAAACCGGCGAGGGACCTGTCTGCCGGTGCATCACCAGCGAAGTACGGGTGCGGAACATTATCCTTGTGGGGCATGCTGTACAATCTTCGAAGTCAACATTCCTGCCCACTTTTCCTGCTGGCGTCATTGGTATACTGGCGAGAACAACAACCCTCGACCCGCTGGAAGCTGTACTGGAGAGTGAACTGTGAAGTATCGCACACTCGGCCGAACCGGCCTGACCGTCTCATGCGTCAGCCTGGGAACCGGTGGCCCAAGTCGTATCGGTCAGTCGACTCACAGGGACGAAGCCGAATCTCACCGTGTGATTCACCGCGCTCTCGAACTGGGGATCAACCTGTTCGACACGGCTGCGGACTACAGTGACAGCGAGGCGATTCTCGGGCGCGCCCTCAGGAATACTCCAGGGGATCAGTATTTTGTTGCCACCAAGTTCACCCCGACGATGGAAGGAGACCAGGGAGGACTGATTAAATCGCCGGAGGACGTGATCCGGTCGTGCGAACGGAGTCTCACACGATTGCAGATTGGTGAAATTGACATTTTTCAATTTCACGGCGTCCTTCCGGAAAACTATCGTCAATGCGTTGACCAGCTGTTTCCGACGGTCGAGAAGCTGTTGAGCCAGGGAAAAATTCGCTTCGTCGGCGTGACGGAATATTTTCACAAAGACCCCTCGCACCAGATGCTCGAGATGGCATTGAACGAAGATATCTGGGACACGATGATGGTGAAATACGGAATCCTGAATCAATCCGCC
>JBDOMX010000637.1:0-1948 GCA_039831615.1 Planctomycetaceae bacterium | reverse complement strand
AGCTTTGCTTCGCTGGGAACAACGGGCGGGCATCGCGGCCGGAAGCGTTCGCTGCTGCAGGGCGGGATTGGTGTGCCATTTATTGCTGGATGGCCTGGTAAGATCGCCAGCGGCAAGATCGATGATTCGACTCCGATGACTGCAGTTGATTTGCTCCCAACGCTCTGCGCAATTGCCGATGTCGAATTACCCGAAGCCTATATTGCGGATGGCGTGGATCAGTCGGCTGCTCTGTTTGGCAAACCCGCGTCGAATCGCCGCAAGCCGATTTTCTGGCAGTGGAAGTCGGCTTCCAAACGTGGTGAAAACTGGCCGACACTTGCCGTTCGTACAGGCCAATGGAAGCTGCTGTTGGGCAAGTCTCCGGGACAGGTCGAGTTGTTTCACTTTCCAGATGACCGACATGAGAAATACAATCGACAACACTCAGAGGCTGACACCGTTAAACGGTTGAAATCCTTGATTGCAAACTGGGAAGTCGAGTGTGCTGGCGTGGCCGGCCAGGCGTGTTTCTCGACCGCACGACCCAAATGACGGCCGGCGTGGCATGACTGCCGGGCCGATTCTTGAACTCGAACCGATAGAAACAGCGTGTCGAAATTATGGTAAAAAAACAGCTCCAGCTCGACGGTATGACACACGACGAGTCGCATCTTTCGTCGGCATACGGTTCGAGATATATGACCGAACCGATTCCGCGGTACCAGTTGCCGGAGGGGTCGGTTCCGTCAAACGTGGCCTATCAATTGATCCACGATGAAGTGTCGCTTGACGGTCGACCGGCTCAAAATCTGGCAACATTTTGCACCACATGGATGGAACCAGAAGCGGATCAACTCATCAGTCGAGGGGCCCGTTACAACCTGGCTGATGAAGATGAATATCCGCACGTTATCAAGATCGAGGAGCGGTGCGTCAATATCTTGGCGAACCTGTTTCACGCGCCCTGCGGTGCCGATGGTGGGGGCGTTGGTACAGCGACGCTGGGGTCGTCAGAAGCCATGATGCTGGCTGGTCTCGCGATGAAATTCAATTGGAGGAATCGTCGCAAAGCAGCCGGGCTTCCGCATGACAAACCGAATCTGATCATGGGGACCAACGTGCAAATCTGCTGGAAGAAATTCGCACGCTATTTTGACGTTGAGCCGAAATTCCTGCCATTGGAACCTGGACGCTACATTGTGACGCCGGAACAGATCGTGGAAGCGGCCGACGAAAATACGATCGGTGTCTGCGCTGTGGTCGGCAGTACGTTTACGGGCGAATTCGAGCCGGTTGTGGCGATTAACGACGCGCTCACGGAACGGAATCGACAGCAGGACTGGGACATTCCCATTCATGTCGACGGCGCCAGCGGTGGCTTTGTCGCTCCCTTCCTGTATCCCGATCTGGAATGGGATTTTCGCGTGCCTCTGGTGCGATCGATCAACGTTTCGGGCCACAAATACGGTCTGTGCTACCCGGGAATCGGTTGGGTCATCTGGCGAGATCACGCGGCGCTGCCGGAAGAACTGATATTCCACGTCAACTACCTGGGCGGGGATATGGAGACGTTCAATCTCAATTTTTCGCGCCCCGCGTCTGGCGTGCTGGCTCAGTATTACAACTTTCTGCGGATGGGCCACGGAGGCTATCGGACCGTCATGCAGGCACTGAAGCAGAATTCTGACTACATACGTCGACGCGTCAGTGCCGCCGATGAGTTCGAACTTCTCAGTGACGACCATTCGTTGCCGTTGGTTGCCTGGGCTGTGAGTGCTGATTCCGACTACACGGCCTTCGACCTCTCCGACAAACTTCGGGAACGTGGCTGGATTGTTCCGGCTTATTCCATGCCGAAGAATGCCGAGTCGGTCGCCTGTCTGCGTGCCGTCGTTCGCGAAGGGATGAGCCGCCCAATGTGCGACAATTTTGTGAACGATGTCAAGTGGTCCAGACTGAGTCTGGT
>JBDOMX010001156.1:0-8203 GCA_039831615.1 Planctomycetaceae bacterium | reverse complement strand
ACGACGCGGTGCCTCATGATCAGCGCATTGTTGTGGAATGCTTCCCGGATGAAGTCGGAGACTGGCGGATTGTCATTCTGTCGCCATTCGGGTCCCGCGTGCATGCTCCCTGGGCGATGCTGGTCGGATCCCGACTGCGTGAAACGGCTGGCGACGAAGTCGATGTTACCTGGACTGATGACGGGATGATTTTCCGCGTTCCGGACGCCGGAGACCCACCGCCGCCGGACAACTTCTTTCCGGATCCCGACGAGGTCGAAGACGAACTGGTCAGGGAATTGAGTTCAACGGCGCTGTTTGCGGCGAGGTTTCGCGAGAACGCCGCTCGCGCGCTGTTGCTGCCAAGACGCAGCCCGCAAAAGCGAACACCGTTATGGCTGCAACGTCGACGGGCCGCCAGTCTGCTGAAGGTCGCTGCCAATTATCCTGGCTTTCCGATCATGATGGAAACCTGGAGAGAATGTCTGCAGGACGTGTTTGACGTGCATGGTCTGACGCAGATTCTGCGGTCAGTGCGCAGCCGTGCCATCGCTGTGCGGCACATACGTGGCGAGCATCCGTCTCCGTTCGCGGCGTCGGTTCTGTTCAATTACGCAGGCAACTTCATTTACGACGGTGATGCTCCTCTGGCGGAACGCAAAGCGGCCACGCTGGCCCTGGATCACGCGCAGCTCCGAGAACTACTCGGAACGGCCGAGTTTCGTGAACTGTTTGACGCGGACGTGATCGCGCAGCTGGGACTCGAACTTCAGCGACTGGATGATTTTGCTCCACGAGACGCGGACGATCTGCACGATCTGCTGCTGCACCTCGGGCCGCTGGATCAGCCGGCGATCGAGCTTCGCTGCGATGAGCAGTTCGACTCGGGCTGGCTCGATGACCTGTTGCGGACACGGCGCATTTTTTCATTTTACCCGGGTCCGGCCGCGGAGGCGACTGCAAGGTATGCAGCCTGTGAAGATGCAGGACGCCTGAGAGACGCTCTGGGCATCGTGCCTCCTGCGGGACTGGCCACTGCCTTTTTGGAACCCGTAGACAATGCAGTGCTGGACCTGGTGTCTCGTTACGCTCGAACCCACGTGCCGTTTTCGGCGGTCGCGGCCGCCGAAGAACTCCAGCTCTCGGATGCTGCGGTGCGGCGCGCCCTGCTGATGCTTAAGGTCGAGGATCGAGTTCTCGAGGGTGAGTTTCTGCCGGGAGGACGCGGGACGGAGTGGTGCGATGTCAGCGTCTTTCATCTGATCAAACGCCGCAGTCTGGCAGCACTGCGGCAAGAGGTCGAGCCGGTTGATCAGGAGGTCCTCGTCCGCTTCCTGCCGGACTGGCACGGAATGACCAATCGACGACGGGGCCTGGACGGTCTGCTGGATGTGATCGAACAGTTGCAGGGAACTCCACTGCAGGCATCCGTGCTGGAAGAGGAGATCCTTCCGTCTCGTGTGCAGAGTTTTCGCCCGGCAGACCTGGATGAATTGTGTATCGCCGGTGAGGTGATTTGGAGAGGGCTCGACAGCACAGGACCAGCCGATGGTCGTATTGCCTTGTATCTGACCGATCACTACCAGCGACTGGCTCCGGTGGCAACACCTGCCGATGACACGCTTTCCCGGGAGATCCACGCACTGTTACAGGATCGTGGCGGACTGCACTTTGATCAGCTCTGCTCAGTCGTTGACGATTTCCCCAATGACCTGCTGGATGCACTGTGGGCCATGGTCTGGAACGGTGAAATCACTAACGACACGCTCGCTCCCTTGCGATCCCTGCGCGCCGCTTCCTCGCCGGCTGCCAAACGCCGAGATCGGGCCTCTCGCAGTCGGTTTCGTTCACGACGCGAAGGGCGACTGCCTGGTTCGCAGGGGCGTTGGAGTCTGTTGCCGACGCTTGTGGCCGAAAGCGGTACTCCTTCAGTGACCGAACGGCAGATGGCCATTGCCGGTCAGCTGGTCGAACGCTACGGAATTCTGACGCGCGAAATGCTCGTTCGGGAACAGGTGGCGGGTGGATTCGCGGGGGTGTATCCGGTCCTGAAGGCGATGGAGGAGGCAGGCAGGATTCGTCGTGGCTACTTTGTCGCCGGCCTGGGAGCCGCCCAGTTTGCGGCTCCCGGTGCGGAAGATCGATTGCGCGACCGCAGGGTCGCCGATGAGGACTCACCATTGCTGATGTTGGCTGCCACCGATCCTGCCAATCCGTTTGGAAGCATCCTGCCCTGGCCGGAGCAGCGGGATGAGACTCGGTTGCGGCGGGCTGCCGGTGCTCGGGTGCTGATTCACGGAGGCAGACTTTTGTGCTGGTTGTCGCCAACACGTCAGCAGTTGACGACATTCAGAGGTTTGTCGCTCAATGACGAGGACCTCTTACACAAATGCGCAAAGGCAATTGGCGATCTGGCGATTCCTGGGAGTCCGTTATTATTGACGGCGATCGACGGTGAACCGGCCGACCACTCGACGCTGGCACCCGCATTCCGCAGCGTCGGCTTCACTGTAACTGCCAGGGGCCTGCTGCACCGGGGAATCCGACATGCCTGAAGGCGACACGATTTACCGCGCCGCTCAACGTCTGCACAGGGTCCTTATCGGCAGGACGATTCAGAGTGTCGAGGGATCGGACATCATTCCCCTCGCCGGGTCACTGCTGGGGAGTGTGGTGAAAGACATTGAGTCACGTGGCAAGCATTTACTGATTCATTTCAGCCACAGTCAGGTCCTGCATTCGCATTTGGGAATGAGCGGGTCGTGGCAGATTTATCGGAAGGGTGAGAACTGGCGAAAACCAAAGTGGCAGGCCGCCTTGATGCTGGTGACTGCGGATCATTGTGTGGTCTGCTTCCAGCCGAAGTGCATCGAACTCGTCTCAGACCTGGAGTTGCGAAGAAATGCCTGGTTGCAACATCTGGGGCCAGACCTGCTGGGTGAGTCAACGCCGCCCGAAGTCATCGTCGCACGGTTTCGCACGCAGAACGGTGTCAGCATCGGTGAGGCCCTGCTCAACCAGACTGTCGTCAGTGGAATCGGCAACGTTTACAAATCCGAGGTCCTGTTTTTGGAGCAGTTGGATCCGCAGGTACACGTTTCTGCGCTGACCGATGAACAGATTGCCTCGCTGGTCTCCACGGCGACCAGGTTGCTCCGACGGAATCTGACCGCGGAAAAACGCAGAACGCGATTTCGAGCCACCGGTCCGGCCGTCTGGGTCTACGGCAGGAATGGCGAGCCGTGTTTGAAGTGCGGATCAACAGTCCGGATGGTTCGGCAGGGAAACATGGCCCGTTCCACTTATTACTGTCCAGGCTGCCAGGGCATTCAGCAGGCGGCCACGCGTCCATGATCGAGTCGGCCCCTGCGTTTCTGATTCTAACGCCGGTTCCGCGTCGCCAGCTGTTGGGTACGTCACGGCATGTTGCTTTGAGTTCCGGCCTGTGGGTTCGGTGATTGTGCTGTTTTGACAGCGTCGCCAGCGCGAGGCCTGTCTATGGTGTGCCGTAAGTCGTTTCTTGTAAATGCTTTATGGCTACGTTGACCCGATTCCAATTCTGCGGGTATCATGCAGCCGATTGTCGATTTGGCCAGGATGGCCGCTCACACCAGATTCAGGGATGAATCGATGCTGGAAGAACCAACATCGTCCGAGGTGATTCCTCTGGACGCCGTCGAACATTTGCGTTCCGGGCGCGGAGTCATCCTCCACGAAGCGCGGGCTTTAACGGCGCTGGCGGAATCGCTGGATTCGTCGTTTTGTGATGCCGTGGAGCTGATTCGCCGGTCGTCCGGTTGTGTGATCGTGACGGGTGTTGGCAAGGCCGGGTTAATTGGTCAGAAGATCGTCGCGACATTGGGCAGCACGGGCACCCGGGCGTGGTTTCTGCACCCGACGGAGGCCGTTCATGGTGACCTTGGTTGCGTGCACGACCAGGATGTGGTGCTGGCGATTTCCAACAGCGGTCGTTCTGACGAGATCCTGCGGCTTTTGCCACCGCTGGCAGATCGTCAGATTCCCGTCATTGCGTTGACTCGTGATGCGACGAATCCGCTCAGCTGCGCGGCGACGGTGACGATCAATATCGGTCGTCACGAAGAGGCCGGGGAGCTTGGTCTCGCTCCAACAACCAGTACGACGGCGATGCTGGCGACCGGCGACGCTCTGGCGCTGACACTCAGTAAGGCCGCAGGATTCACGGCTCGTGACTTTGCAAAGTTTCATCCGGCAGGCAACCTGGGACATCAACTGCAGTCGGTGCGCGAAGTCATGCGAACAGGCAGCGAACTGCGAATCGCCCACGAGGCAGAAACCATTCGATCTGTGTTGGTCGATCAGCGGCGCCCCGGACGGAGAAGTGGAGCCATTCTGATGATCGCCGAAAATGGAACACTGACGGGGATCTTCACAGACAGCGATCTGGTGCGGTTATTTGAACAGCATCGCGAGAATCAGCTGGATCGTCCGATCTCTGAAGTGATGACCGGCAGACCCTGCACGATCGTACAGTCTGCACTGCTGCATCAGGCGCTGGAACTGATGTCGGTTCGCAAGGTCAGTGAGCTGCCGGTCGTTGACGAATTGCGTCATCCGGTGGGGCTGATTGACATCACTGATGTGCTCGATCAGCCGGTCGGTGAAGAACAGTCGGTTGAGTCCCCCACACGACGCACGGCCTGACGTCCCCCTCCGGAAACTCTCAGCTATGGATGCGTATTCGTCAACCGATCGTCTGTCTCGAACCCTCGTTGCGGCGGTGGTCCTGGGTGGTCTGTGCTTCGGTTACATGAGTGTCAGCTCGCGCTGGCTGGACGTCCCACGCAGTCCGCGCCGGCACCGAAACCAGGTTGCCCCGGCCGCGATGAATTCTGTTGCTGATGACAGTGTGTGGAAATGGTGCGCGGAGGACGCGTGGGTGCAGCAGGCGAAAATGAGCTTTAAAGATGGCAGTCGGTATTTATTCTGCGACAAAGTCGAACAGAGCGAGATGGCGTCAAGCGGCCCCTCAGGGGCTCCACGCCCGGCGATCGAAGTGAGCCCGATTGCGATCGTATGGATGGACGAAGATCCCCATGTTGCTCCGATCATCGCCACGGCGGATTCGGCCCGATTGATTCTTTCAAAACCATTCTCTCCCCAGGATTTTTCAGCCGGACACATCGTCAGTGCACGGCTGGCCCGCAACGTTGTCATTCAGGGGCCGAAGGGACTGCATATCACAGGAAATGACTTCAATATGACCGAGGAGTCAATGAAAATGACGTCTCGCAAACTGGTCAACTTCCACTGGGACGGCCACTCCGGGTATGCGGAGGGAGGTGTCGAGATTGCTCTGGATCGAGACTCCGGGAATGGGAAGGGACTGACGTCAGTCGGTGACATCCAACTCGTCACTCTGAACGGCCCGGTACATTGTGATTTGAATTTTCTGCAACGCCGGAATCAGGATCTGACGCATCTGGAAATAGATGCTCCCGCTCGTTTTGAATTCGACCTCACGACGAACGTGGGGACATTTTTTGGAAAGCTGGGAAAAGGAAAATCTCATCAGAACGACGTGCTCGTCAAGCGATCGACCGCAGGGACACCTGATCGACTGTATTGTCCTCAGCTCGTCGTGGAGTTTCATCCGGAAATCGTGCCGGATACCGGAAAAGCGAAGGAAGGCCGGTTCCGACTTGGCAAAGTATCTGCCAGGGGAATGTCCGGGCGGATCGTTGTCTACCAGTCCGATGAGAACGACATCAAAGCCGGGATGATGCAACTGGATTATCTTGTGGGTGCCCGTCAGCTGGATATGTTCGGGTCATTGCAGACTGGCGGGAACGCGGCAGAGAAACCCCTTCGGATTGCGATCCAGCAGAATGGTCGCTCAATGCGAGTCGCGCATTTGCGCGTGCTGCACGGAGCTCAAAACGAAATCGAGCGAGTTGAGTGCCGTGGACGAGGTTTTATTCGGGACATCGGCAGTACGCGTGACAAGACCACAGAGGACGATCGCGACCAGGGAATCGCATCTTTCATCGAGTGGCAGCGTCAGTTGAACGTACAGCGAGGTGCTGACGGCGTGACGCACACCGTGTCCATCGAAGGAGGGGGTGATATTTCGTTGCCGGAAAATCAAATGAGGCTCGCGGGGCGGACGATCAAAATGACGCTGGACACCACAAGTACTGCGAATGATTCTGCTGCAGCCGGTGGTGCGGAAGATCTCTCACTAAGCATGAGCGACGTCGTACCGAAAAAACTGATTGCGAGGGGCGACGTGATTCTTCGGTCACCACAGGCCTCCGGTGAATTGAAGGAGCAGCTGACTGTCTATTTCGAGCCGCACGAAAACAGCAGCAACAATTCGGTCTCGGTGATCTCCCGGTCCCGGGAAGTGATTCCGTCGGACAAGGGCAGTGTGGGCCAGGCTGACGTCACCGGGCAGGGTAATCAGGAGTACACACAGTTCTTCGGCAGAGAAATGACCGTTCATGTTGTCCTGCCTGAGGACTCCGACGGGAAACAGAAGTGGAGTTCAGTCCGGCTGGCCGGAGATGTGACCGTCAAGCACCACGGTGCCGATCCTCAACGTCAGTACACCGCCGAAGGCAGCACATTCATTGCGCAAAATGGGTTGGGAGATTTGGCGGAGATTAATTTACTCGGAAACCCAGCGGTGCTGCAGTCTCCAACAGGCCATCTGAAAGGATCAAGAATTGATCTGCATCAGGCTGAAAGCGTCGCCGAGATCCCTGGAGGCGGTGAGCTGAAGATGGTCATTGATCAGGATTTTGACGGCACGCAGTTGCCCAGTCCGGTTCCGATGAAGGTCTACTGGACCGATCGCATGGAAGTTCGCGGGAGAAAGGCACAATTCATTGGTGGCATTCGCGTTGAATTTGATGGCGTTCAATATGCAGCTGACGATGAGCAGATTCACAACACGGAACTCAAGACACCGGAGCTCGAGGTGTTCTTCGTGGAACCGATCGATCTGACTGGTTCACAAAGCTCCGGAAACGTCGTGTCCGCCGCCGGTCACACTTCGGGCTCACCTGAAGTCGAGCGCATTCAGTGTGTTGGTCAAACAATGATCCACCAGGAGTCGTTCACAGCAGGACAGCTGGATGGCCTGCAGGACATGGAGGTGGTTGATCTGCGGATCGAGCCCGGCACCGGGGAATTCTCAGCGATCGGCCCGGGATCCATTGAATCAACCAGAACAAATTCCAGTTCCAATCCCGGGAAGTCACGGCTACAGCCTGTGACTCAGATTCGTGTGAGGGTCAACGAGCCCACAACAGAGATTCGTGAATCTCCCTTCGCGCGCATCAAGGTGACATTCATCGGGGAAATCAGCGGAAATCTAAAAGACCGGGAAGTACGACTGCTGAATTTCGTCAATATCGCTTTCGCTCCTGTGCAGGATCTGGATGAGGAGATTGATCTGGAATCCATCCCGGCAGAGGAGATGCCGGAGGAAAGCCGACTTCTTCAGGCCGAAGAAGTCCATATCGAGGCCATTCCGGGATCAGAGGAGAATGGATTTTCGATCACAGCACTCGGCAACGCTCGACTGGAGTCTCGTGATCTTTCCGGAGACGCTGACAGGATGACGTATGATCATTCGAAGTCGCAAATCATCATGACTGCCGAAAAGGGTCGGTTTGTGAATGGCCGACATCGGCCCGGAGGCGCGGGGCAACTGCGTACCTTCAAGGGCCCCTATTTCGAGTACAATCTAAAAACTCGGGAGCCGAAAACTCGGAACTTCATTCTGGACTCCACCAATTAGATTTCCTGCCGCGGCTGATGCCGTCACGTCACTTCATCGGGAGATTGAAGACTCAGCAGCCCGGCCCTGTCCGGAAGGCCGGGCTGCATGTCGATTGCTGGCTTCCGGATCACGTGGTCCTGCCTGACTTGACGGAGCATTCAAACTGATCAAGCTTCGGTGCCCGCTGCCACTGCGACTTCAATTTTCATGCAGTTCTTCTGTTTCCTGTCGCCGGAGTTCATTTGACTATGGCCGTCATCGAAAAACTTGGACAGTTTTACCTTGGTCGCGAATACGATCTTGTTTCGGGTGAAACACTGTCCCAGGAACTTCACTATGATGCCGGAGATTTGACGACGCATGCTGTTTGTGTCGGGATGACAGGAAGCGGAAAGACGGGCCTGTGTCTGTCTCTGCTGGAAGAAGCTGCCATCGATGGGATCCCGGCCATCGCCA
>JBDOMX010000422.1:4240-8209 GCA_039831615.1 Planctomycetaceae bacterium | reverse complement strand
GTGATCGTATGATCTTCATTGGTCCGCAGGCACAGGAGGCCTTACGGCCATATCTGCTTCGAGATAAGTCGGCGTATTGTTTTTCACCATCAGATAGTGAACGCAAACGACTCAGCCAGCAGCACGCTGAGCGGACGACTCCAGCTTCCCATGGCAATAGTCCCGGAACGAATCGAAAACGGAACCCAAAACGGGTCGCTGGAATGATGTATACGAAGGACAGTTATTACCAAGCTGTGAAACGTGCATGCATAAAGGCAAAGTAGACACCTGGGCTCCAAACAGATTGAGGCATTCGGCGGCGACAGAAATTCGCAAACGCTATGGCCTGGAAGCTGCCCAGGTCATACTGGGACATGCGAAAGCTGACACGACTCAGATCTATGCGGAACGCGACGCCACGCTGGCACAGCGAATCGCTCGGGAAGTTGGATAAGGACACATGGGCTGTCGTGCGTAAAGGAAACCATCTGGCTAGCCGTTTGTTGCGTGACGGGTCGTTCATCGATCACTCGTCATTCGTCCGTTCCGCCGGCCGTGGCCTCAGCAGATCAAATCAGCCAGACTCTATCGTAGAGACTGGCACCGCTCTCGGGGGCAGGTCACGAGCAGCTCAGCTATTACGGGGTCCCTGACCTGTCTTCCGATTGCCGCGAGAAAACAGGCGGAATACACCACCAGTCCGACGTTGGTCATCAAGATTCTGGTCGCTGTTTCCGGAATTGTCATTGTCACGCAGAATCACATCTGTAGCCGATTCCGAAATACGTATTCCGACGACATTCTGGTGGAGGCTGTTTTCTTCCAGAGTTGACCGTCCAGACACCAGGATGCCCGTCTGATTATTCTGCACCGTGTTGCCGGTAACACGGCACATTTCCCTCGCAAAGGAACGGACTTCGATTCCGGTCTCTTTGTGTTTGGCACAAAGATTCTTTCGTACATCCACCGAAGCGTGCCCCTCCACCCGTATGCCGAACAGCTGCTTCTTCTTTGAAATTCCCGGGTGAGTCTCACACACACACTCCGTGACCGTTCCGGTCACATTGTCAAGCAGCTGGATTCCGCCTCTTGTATTGTTTCGGCATCGGTTTTCGGTGAGCTGCACGACACTTTCATTCGCAGCGTGGATTCCGAAATGATCACTGTTGATGCATTCGTTGCCTTCAATGACGGTGTTAGAACTGTCTGTCAGGACGAATCCCGTTTTATTCTCGTCGAGTCGGTTCTGCCGGAATTTAACGGAAGCGTTGTGCGTGACAAGAATTCCGGCCGTTTGATTCTTTTCGAACACACATTGCTCAACGCTGCCTTTCGAATTTCCACCCACACGAAATCCGATACCCGATGTGCGATCTTCGACCCCGTGAACTGCTCCTTTGAACGTACATTTTTCAATTCTGATGACGGAATCGCGGATCCTCAGGAGAGTTCCGGGATTTTTTCCGGCGGCCTCAAACCTGACACGAGACAATTCCAGCATGCCTCCGGCGACGTGTAATCCTGCTCCAGCCACCTCAACAACGGCTTCTTCTGCGCCGACGATTCGCAGATTCGTCTTCAGCTTCATGCCGGCATCCAGCCGATGTATGCCGGATGGCAGCGTGATGTGGTAGTGCAGCTCCGGGTCATGCTCCAGAATCTTTTCCAGCGCAATCTGAAAGTCATGGAAGATGTGCTGACTGAGCAGACAGAGTGAGCCGCCGGCTTCTTCCGGCCGGTCGTCCTGTTCCACTTCACCGTCGGTCTCGGCGGACAGGGATTCTTTCTCAGCCCTGGCCCGGGGCGCATAAATTCGGACCTTGATCCGCGGCAGCGAAAGACGAAACAACCATGTCAGCGGAGAAAGAACATTTCGTGGACTTCTGTCATTCTTGATTCCGGCCGCCGTGTCATCCGGCGGACCTCCCAAGGATGACACAGCGGTATACGCCACTCGGGAAAAGTAGGAGTCAGCAACCTTGATGAAATTTCCAAGATGGAACGGAGCACCGGGCAGCCACTGCCGCAGCTCCGCCGACAGTTTCTCCAGCTGACCGAGATGCTGAGTTTCCTCGGTCTGAAGACACGTCCGCGCGATATCGGGAAACCCCGGAAGATCCACCAATTCGTCAGCCTTGGACAGAACAACAACCAGAGAACGGTTTTCAACCGTTACTCCGGATGTATAGGCTCGTTCCAATGCGTCGAGCAAAAATGATGGCTGAGTGTTTTTATCAGTCACAGATAGAATCAGCGTCGTGACTGCCCCACCTGCAACAAATATCGCCTTGTTCTGAATGGTGGCACTATTGTCGAAAAACTCACCCGGGACGTCGACCAGAATCATGTGAATATCACGCGCCCCGTTGATTCCGGAGATCCAAAGTCCGATCGGCGCCACGTCTGCTTCCTGCGTAGGCGTTGCAAGCTTCAGCCCTTTCTCGGGAAACAGCGCGGCGTCCTCGTCGTCCATGACGCCGAATCTGAAATCCGGCCAGAGTTGGTCGTAGTCGGCAAGAGCCGCACAGACGCTTTTCAAAAACTCCGTTTTGCCATGACCTACTCTGCCCGCCAGATTCATGGAGACACGAGTGACGGAGTTGTAATCATCCACGTACCTTTTGGGGACGGCTTTGGAGCATTTCGGACAGCTATACCGCGAGCCGTCGACATCGAACCCGTTCACCGTCTGCCCACACCGCAGGCAAAGCATGTCCTGTCCGGTTGTTCGCCGGTTTGCCGTCGCAACGTCCGTTTTGCTCGACTTGTCCGGAGCGGTGGTTTTTGTATTCGAGTCCCCCTTTTTCTTCGGAGCAGGCGCGTACAGGTCACCGGCAGGTGGTCTTCTCCTTTTTCGGCGACGAGGTCGCGGATGCTCGTCAGCGGCCGGCGGGTCGGCCTCTTCAGGTTTATTCGCATCCGCGAAAAGGCCACCATGTTTCTTTTCGAAATCGTCATTTGGCATTGTTGGCACCGGCCTGCTTCAATTAAGGAACGGAATCGTTCCGCGATTTACTCGACAACCGCTGGTCACGCATTATTCCCGAGGTGACGCCCCGTAAGTGTAATCATCAGAGACGTCAATTCGTTGGAAAACAGATGGTCCGTCATCTGACAGTGAACGTATCCGTCCTCTTTCCACACCTTGAGTTCGCACCCGAGAAACGCGGCGACGACCTTCTGATTTGACTGACTTCCCTTCTTCAGTTTCAGAAACAAGCCGACATACGCGTCACCCTCATCGTGCTCAACTGAGAATTCCACATTTATTCCCGAAAGTTCTGGCAGAATTGTTTCGGCTAGCCACTCGATCATTGTCTGCTTCTCGGCCTGTATTGGAAATGCTGCAATCCAGTGCGCGAGCAGACCGGTCATACCATGGTGGTATGCATGCATGCAACGGGCGAGGCTTGCTTCCGACAGTGTGTCTCCCCTTGATATTTCTACAAGCTCGTCCAGTTCTCGCAGCCGCTTGTCGTTTAGTCGTGGTCCTGCGGAATACAACTTTTGAAACCTGCGTTGAAACTTCGGAGTGTCCTCGTCTCGAATTTTCCTGACTCGCGGCGTGCCCGGTGTGGTCATCGGAGGCGACAGGTAGTCCATAGTCCATTTGCGACGCAGACCGGTATCACGTTTGTCGCGTGTTGGCGACAGCAATGCCCTGAGCAGAAGAGCATGCTCTTCGCTGACGTCGGAAAGTCGAAAACCAAAGAAGCACTCTTCCCCGAACGGTTGACCCGAATAGGGCATGCCGCGGCCGGCGTAACCGGACAACACCCAGTCAGCGAACGTGGTGAACTGTCGATTGTTCGCCGTCCGCATCAGTCTGGAAATCGTTCTCATGTCCTTCTTCCAGAACGCAACGGCAGCTCGCAGATACGCGGCAAACTGTGATTGGGGGTCGTCGTCAAAGGATCCGTTGGCAGAACAGCGTTCCGCGATACTGATCACGTCATCTCCCGGGCGCCTGCCGGGCACGCGGCTGAA
>JBDOMX010000422.1:0-4230 GCA_039831615.1 Planctomycetaceae bacterium | reverse complement strand
CCCACAGCCACTGACAGATCTGCCAATTGAGAAACCGTTGGGACACGGAAGCAAGTGCCGGCGGGCCATCTTGCCGGATCCACTCCATGGCAGATTCCGTCAGGCTGGCTGCCGCAACTTCACCTGGAAAATCACAAAAGTTCTGAAATAACGCGTCTTTGATGGCAGAGTAATTTGCATAAAGAAACTCTTCGAAGGTTTCGGCAACCAGCTCATCGTTTGTCTGACTGAATGTGCCCTTCCCAAGCAACGCTCTGTGAAATTCGTATCCGAAGTTCACTTTCCGGCAGATGGATTCGGAGGCTGACGGATCGGTGAAATTCAGCTTCGCGGCATCAAGCCAGATCAGAAAGGGTGTTCTGGAGGCCGGTGGCGGCAGTCGCCAATCCTCTTCTGTTTTCAGCGAAACCTGTACGCCCGCCCAGTCACGAGGAATTCGTCGTGACGCCACAGCATTCCACAGCACCGGCGTGGATGGGTTCTTCACAGTTCCCACGTCTGACACGGCAGCGGTATCGAATGAATTCTGTAGACGCAGTCGTGCGGGAAGAATCGCAAACAGTGACCTCGCGAAATCAAGGAATGACAAATACTCCGCCGCAACCAGCACTCTCTGCGGTGTTTTTTGAGATGTCGTGGCCCCCAATGCAATCATTCTTCGAAATGTGGGATCTGACATCGCTGTCGGAAAAGCTTCTCGTTGAAAGCTGAGCTGTTGCGGAATGATTCTGATTTTCGATTCCGGGATATTTCGGACCGTCGGTGTGCCGCCGCACTGCCGGATGACAGATTCATAGTCTTTCACGAACGGGTCGGAGTCGATGACGGCGAACGGATTCGCGTTGATTTTTCTTAAGAACTCCTTCGCGTGAAACAGCAGGCCATGGACGAAAAGCACGGTGTTACGACCGGCTTTGTCTCGCGTCAGCAGATCAGGGGTAATTCGCGCCACAAAAACCTGCGCCGGATTGACCTTTAGAAACAGATACTCAGGAGGCAGCTCATCTGGCGCATACCCACCTCGCTGCGAATACTGAAACAATGGCTCGATGACCGGCAGGACATTTTCGTCGATCCGTGATTCAGTACAGAACACGGTCTGAAATCCGGCTCTGCCCGCGGGAGAAACTTCCGCATCGACATTCGCGAAAATGACGTGCCCTGCCGTCAGTGAAAGCCGACGAGTTTTATCCTCACGAGTCATATGAGCTATCTGGAACTGGAGTTCGGGAAGGCAGGGACATCAACCGCGTCCCATCAGCGATGTGGCGGTCTGGACAAAATGATCCCAGATACCGGCGATCAGATCAGCCACGCCGCTGACACCGACGAAGAAGAAGGCAATGCAGATCCCGATTGCTAGGCCGTTTGCCGTCGGAAGAAACAAGACGGCAAACGGCCAGCCGGTCTTCCTCAGGTCGCTTTGAGCAGCGTGCGTCTCATTCCAGGTTGAGACAAAGTGATAGCCCAGCGAAATCCCAAAGGCCAGAGCGGCGTGCCGGGCTGACCGGGACGGCACAAATGAAAAAATCAGGCACAGGCAGACGGTGGCCGTCGGAAAGAAATAGGGCGCAATGGTAATCAGCCAGTTGCCCTTTCCCCGGAACTGCATGTGACCGCCCCGTCGCAGGGAAGCGTACAGTCCCGTAACCGGGTGGAATGTCGCCAGCGCAAAGATCGCATGGGTCAGCTCATGTTCGAGTGTGGAGAAAAAGGAAATACTGGTCCGTCGCAGAAAGAAATGCCACAACAGCACATATCCAATAACCCCGCCGAAAATCTCCAGGAACAGCGTGTTGTGTGACTTGTGCAATGTGGCCAGCATCAGAAGAACCGTTCGGACACAGCTGAACAGCATCAGCAGCGCGGCGATGGCGACCGGCCACTTAAGAGCACCCACAACGGTGTCCACTGTGTCCGATAATCGTTGACGTACTCTGGCCATTCACATCATACTTCAAAGAAAATGGCCGATCAGCTCCTCTGATGGCAATGGAGACATGACGCGCTCAGAACATTCAGTTGTAAGAGTGCAACCGGCCGCGACGAAAACCGGCGGTCTCAGTACCTGCGCGTGGCGCAATATGGTTAGCAGGACCTGAATGAGTATGAGCTCTGCCAGTGTACCTAGATTATAGCAACAAGATACACTCAGGACGAGTATCCTGAGAATCCAAGATTCCCAAGGCTAACGCTTGCAGAGACTGCGGTACTTGAGCAAACTTGTTGACGGATCGCGCAGCGTTACCTTTTCCGAACATTGGGTATGTCTCAGGCTGAATCAGCAATCATCAATACCGATTCATTCGGGCACCTTGCCGCATCAAAACATGTGGAGGTGCGCGAGGGTGACCTCTCTTTGACGGAAACGCTGCTGGCGATCCGCATTCAGACGGACAAGAGCGTAGACTACCGTCCACTAATGAAAGACGCGCGACTGCGACTGGGGATCCAGGAGCCGGTCCCGAATTACGAAACCCGAAGACCGCGCCTTTTGGAAACGCAGGTCCCGATCTGGCAGCAAGGCGGCGATGATGAAGGTGGCCTGCTCTCATTTCGAATGAAGCTGCCTCGCGACGGTCTGTCAGGACTGCAGTCTCTGGCCGAATACCGAAAAAAGTTTGTTGAAGACGAGCCAAATTCGGAGCAACGAGAGGTTCTGGATGTCATTGCGCAGGTACTCTTCGGACTGGCTCGCGTTTTTCACCAGAAGGGTCGGACGATCGGGCTGCTGGATCCCGGAAATGTCCTGTTCTACGAATGCGGGGCAGCCATTCGTGTGCCGAAGTCCGATAATTCCGGAGCACCGCCGTCGTGTCCGCAAATTCAGGTCGTGTTGCCTGACCTTTGCTTTTTTCCGTCGGACTCCGAATCAACCGCACCGTCGTGGTTTCAATGTCGTGAAGAATTCTTCTTTCTCTGGGGCGACCCGGAGGAGGCCCACGGCATGGAAGAGCGCGGGCGACTGATGCGAGAATGGCTCACCGCGCAGCAGAATAAGCTGGATAAACGCAAAGACCTGAGTGCATTGGTGCGGATGCTGGGGTGGCTGCTCACCGGGAAAGAGTTGTATGCGATCCCGGATCGCATTGATCTGCTAAATCCCTGCTGGGAGCCGATGAGAGGCATTCTCACCGGCGAAGCACCGGATGCTGAGGCCGCAGCGGAATCTCTCGCGGAAGTTCCGATGCAGGGGGAGGTACAGTCAACTGCTGTCCCCAGAGACGAACGTCGAGATCGCGGTCAATTTCCCGTATTCGCAGGTGTGCTGCTCGGCCTGTTGATTCTGGCGGCGGCCGGTTTTTATTTTTGGGACGACATTCGCGACAGCGTTGTGCCTCCGCCTGCCGCCCCCGTGCAATTGTATCCGGAGTGTCCTGACTGTCCGCCGGAATCGGGGCTGCACGAACTGTTCAACAGTTCACTCACGCCACTAATCACGGATTTCCACGGCGAAGACCGCTACCCATATCCGGTTGACGAAGTGCCGATGAGTCAGATCACAGAAGAAATTGTAAAAAGCCAGGAACAGCTGCTGGAGCTGCAGGTCGGTGTCGTTGAGGAAGCTCACAAACTGCTCGGTGAAGATGCCGGCGACGATCAGGAATCAGAATGTTTTCAGCACGTCGTCGGAGCATGCCTGGAACGTATCGCTCAGCATTACGATGTAATTAGTGATCGTAAGATCTCCCCGGGTGTCACCCGGGGAAAAATTGTTCGACTCGCGGTGTTTCTGCGGCGAATTGAAAAAGTCGTTGAGAAAGAGCGTGCGCCGGAGATCCTGAATTCGGCTGGAGACATTTTCAGCCGGCTCCGTTCTGACGGACAAACAAAAAACATGTGGACAATGTACTCATCGGGAACGCACCTTGAGGACTACTTTCGCCTTGCGTCGCTGCTGCAGACGGAAGAACGCGCACGGTCGTTTCTGGTGAGCCACGTGAAGGGTTACGACCTTTACAAAGACAGGATTGAGGATCAATGATGATGAAATACGTTGTAGGCGCAATTCTGCTGCTGTCACTGGGAGCCAGGTGTGAAAGCCTGATTGATGTCAGCATTGTGATGACGGCTCCGGCAGACAAATATGCAACGGGGTCGATCAAAGGACTGTTTCGCAGGTCCCTTGCTGTCACCGGAATTGACGTCGAAGAAATGTCAGTCGAGCGAATTGGGTCCTACGCGGACTATCTGACAATTCGCCGCATGATCGAAGATCCTCAAAGCCTT